>JAXEIW010000001.1:0-5469 GCA_034101885.1 Clostridia bacterium
ATTTAATGACTGCTGAACAATTATGAAACGCAGCCGCATAGCGGCTTACAAGCGTTTCTTAATTGTTTGGGTGCAAGGGTTTTGTTCGTTTTTGCAAAAAACCTTGCACCATTAATAAATATTTTGGCTTCAAAATATTTATTTCAGCAGGCTTTATCAATGCGACCTGTGTAAAATCTTTGATTTTACACGAAAAATTTTGACAATAGTCATAATTTTTCTAAATGCGATTGAAAATCGCATTTATTCAGTGAGCATTAATTTATAAAAAACTGGAGGAATGTTTTCGGTGAAGTCATACAGAGCGGTCTTTACATATGCCAGATTTGCGGCTTTGGGATTTATGTTGATTATTTTAATAGGGGCGCTGCTTTTATGCCTGCCTGTTTCAAGCAAAACATGGGAACAGACGCCATTTATTAATTCGCTTTTTACAGCGGTAAGCGCAACCTGTGTAACCGGGCTTGTGGTATACGATACGGCGTCACATTGGTCATTATTCGGAAAAATCGTTATTTTGTGTCTTATCCAGATCGGCGGTCTGGGATTTATGAGTATTGTTACGATGCTTGCGGTGGCAATGAAAAGAAATATAAGTCTTGAAAACAGAAAGTTTTTGATGCAGTCATCCGGCGGTATGCAAATCGGCGGAATGATACAGCTTTTAAAAAAGATAATATTCGGTACGCTTTCTATTGAAATACTCGGTGCGGCGGCGCTATCTATCTACTTTTGCCCCATTTACGGAAAAAAAGGAGTGGGTATGTCGGTGTTTCATTCAATATCCGCTTTTTGCAATGCCGGATTTGATGTTATGGAGGGTGAGTTTACCTCTATGACTGTATGCAGGGATAATGTACCGGTAAATATTGTGCTTATACTTCTTATTGTTATAGGCGGTTTAGGATTTATTGTTTGGGACGATGTAATTAAAAATAAGCTTCATTTTAAACACTACAAGCTGCATACAAAAATCGTATTGTCTACAACATTTATGTTGATTGCGGTAGGAAGTATTTTGTTCTGGATTTTTGAAAGAAATAATCTTTTAAGAGGTGCCGGAATCGGAGATGCTGTGATTGAGTCGGTTTTTGCCGCGGTGACACCAAGAACGGCAGGATTTAACACACTTCCCATGGACAGGCTGAGCGACAGCTCGGTTATTTTAAACTGCATTCTCATGTTAATCGGAGGTTCTCCGGGAGGAACTGCCGGAGGCATGAAAACTACAACAATTGCCGCAATGATAGCCGGAGTGGCGGCATCTGCAAAACAAAGTGACACAGTTATTATATTTAAAAGAAGACTTGACAGTGAAACGTTAAATCAAGCTGCCGCTATTTTTTCGCTCTATGTTACCGTTTCGGTAGTTTCCTCTATGGTAATATGCTTTTTGAGCGGGCAGCCTTTGGCAGCGGTAGCCTTTGAAGTGATTTCGGCTTTGTCAACAACCGGTTTATCAATGGGAATAACTCCGGTACTTGATACAATGTCCAAGATTATACTTATTTTGCTTATGTACGGAGGAAGAGTGGGAATACTTACGGTTATTCTTGCAATTACTCAGAGAAAAAATATTCCTACAGACAGACCGACGGAAAAAATTCTTTTGGGATAAAAATTACACCGCAATCCGTATGCCTGCTAAATCTCAGGTAGTTAATACCGAAATCGGCTTTATATCTTCAAGGCGAGAGGAGAGGAAGACAAAATGGCTAAACAGCAAAGCAAGCTTCCCGAATTAAAAAGACAGATAAGAGAAAAAACAATAAACGGAATTTATCTGTTTTACGGGGAAGAGGTATATATAAAAGAAAACTATATTGAAAAAATTTCGGCACTTATAGATGACGGAGGCTTTGAGGATTTTAATCGAATTGTTATCGACGCAAAAAATACGGATTTTTCCGAAATAGACGACGCTGTGGAAAGCTTCCCCTTTATGTGCGACAGAAAAATCGTAATCATTAAGGACAGCGGCATATTTCAGAAGTCAAATGAGGAACAACGTGAATATTGGGCAAAACGTCTGGACAACATACCTGATTACGCCGTATTGATATTTGATGAAAAAGGTGTGGATAAGCGCAGCGCTTTATATAAAAAAGCGGCAAAAAAAGGACTGGACGTTGAATTTTGTTATATGCAGGCAAGTGAGCTTGTGACATGGGTTGAAAAAGAAGTTTTAAACGAGAAAAAAAAGATAAATAAAAGTGTTGCCGAATATTTTGTAAGTCTTTGCGATGAGGGAATGTCAAATATCAAAAATGAATTGGATAAGCTTTTATGCTATTGTGAAACCGAAATCACAAAATCTGATGTGGACAGGCTTGTTTCCAAGGCAATAGGAGTCAGAGTATTTGAATTGACCGATTGCATAATGGCAAAAAACACCGATGGTGCACTTACAATTTTAAATGAACTAAAAACAATTAAAGAACCGGCTTTTAAAATTTTGTATCTGTTATTTTCGACCTTTGATAAAATGCTCAGAACGTTATTGCTTCTGAATGAAGGAGAAAATTTTAACGATATAGCCGTAAAGATAGGCGCAGCACCCTTTTTTGTCAAGAAATATGCTGACAGTGCAAGAGGATTGGGTGAAAAATTTTTGACGGACAGAGTAATACAAACCGCAAATATTGATCTGTCAATTAAAAACGGTGAAATCGGAGATTGGGAAGCTTTGGAAAATTATGTAATAGAATCGTGTTATAAAATTATCTGATAAGAGAGGTATGAAAAAAATTATGGCCACAAAGAAAAAAAAGGCTGCGGCAAGAAAGTCAAAAAACAACACGTCGCAAAGAAAAGGTATGCATTTTTCGGCGGCAGCGGGAATATTGGCATTGGCGGCGATATTGTCGGCATTGTTTTTGTATATAGACGGAGCGGGAGTGCTTTCCGTTATGATACGGAACTTTTTGTTGGCACTATTTTCTGTAAGCGCTTATTTGCTGCCTCCGGTTTTTGCCGGATTGGCAGTATATGTTTCAAATGCAAAAAGCACTGACAAGCTTGGTGTGAAGCTTATTTTATCTTTCATTTCCTGTATAATTATAAGTGCATTGTATCAGGTTTTTACCGATGGTATTCTTGATTACTCGGCATTAATTTCTTACGGAGAATCACTTATGGGCGGAGGATTGCTGGGCGGTATTCTTGCAAATGTATTCTGCCGACTGATCGGAAAGGCGGCAACGGTGGTAATATTTATATTTTTACTTGCCGCGGCAATCAGTGTAATAACAAAGGTATCACTGATCGGTGTTTTCACAAGCTTTGTTTCGGGATTTTCAAAAATGAAGAATGAGATTAAAGAAGTAAATTATGAAGAATCGTATGAACGAGGAAAAAAAGCAGGAGAAAAGCTGGCAGTCAGCGCAAAGGAACAGAGGAACAAAAGAAAGAATATAGACTTTACTGTTGAAGATGATGAGGGCGAAAAGAGTAAAACGCAGTCAAAATCGGTAATTTCAAAAAAAGATAAGAACACCCCTGTATCAAAGGAAGATTTACAGATACGCATAGATGAAATACTTTTTAATCCCGACATTCCTATTGATGACGTCGAAAACGACAAGAAATCGGAGAAAAAGGAACAGAAAAGAAATATAGAAAACATCAATGCGGAAGAAATACCCGACGAAGAAATTGAGGAGGATATTTCTATGGGAGGTACACTTGATGATGTGGAGCAGGAGCCTGATTCCGAGCCTGCCACCGAAACAGCTGTGAAATCTGATTTGGGTTCGGAAAAAGCCAAGGCAGAGGAAGCAGTAAAAGATGAAAAGAAAGAAAAATCCAAAAGGGTTGACAATGTATCTGAAGAAGAAAAGGAAAAAATAAAAGGTGAAATTGAGGATTCCATAGATATTCCTCAAAAGGAATATGTTTTCCCTCCGGTAAATCTTTTGAAAAAACCTCAGGCCACATCTTCCGACAAACGTCGGGAGATGCAGGAAACCGCAAACAAGCTTATGGAAATTCTTAGAAATTTCGGTGTGGAAGCAAAGCTGATTCAAGTAACCCAAGGTCCTACAGTAACGAGATATGAGATACAGCCTCATACGGGAATAAAGCTGTCAAAAATAACGGGACTGGCCGAAGATATAGCCTTAAATCTGGCGGTACCAACCGTATTGGTAGCACCTGTGCCGGGAAAAGCGGCAGTCGGAATTGAGGTCCCGAACACGGTTGTAAATACTGTTTCGGTAAGAGAATTACTTGAAAGCACAAAATTCAGAGATGCAAAGTCAAAGCTTACCGTTGCTTTGGGAAAGGACATCGGCGGAAATGTTGTTGTGGGAGATATTGCAAAAATGCCTCACGTTTTGATTGCCGGTTCTACGGGTTCGGGTAAATCAGTCTGCATAAACACTATTATTACAAGTATTCTTTACAAAGCAAATCCCGATGAGGTTAAACTGATAATGGTTGATCCAAAGGTTGTTGAGTTGGGTGTATATAACGGTATTCCCCATTTGCTTATTCCGGTTGTAACAGATCCCAAACGCGCCGCCGGCGCTCTTAATTGGGCGGTTAGCGAAATGATGAGAAGATATGGATTATTTGCCGAAACAGGCTCAAGAAATCTTTCGGGTTACAATGAATTAATGGATAAAAACGGAGAAAAAAGACTGCCGCAGATTGTTATTATTATAGACGAGCTTGCCGATTTGATGATGGTTGCGGCAAAAGAGGTTGAAGATTATGTCTGCCGTCTGGCGCAGCTTGCGCGTGCTGCCGGAATACATCTTATTATCGCAACGCAAAGACCGTCTGTTGACGTAATCACAGGTTTGATAAAGGCAAATGTTCCGTCACGTATAGCCTTTGCGGTGTCAAGTCAGGTTGACAGCCGTACAATTCTTGATAAGGGCGGCGCGGAAAAGCTTTTAGGTAAGGGCGATATGTTATATCACCCTATCGGCTTAAGCAATGCACTAAGGGTTCAGGGAGCATTTGTGTCCGATTCCGAAATTGAAAATATTGTTACCTTCATAAAAGAAAACAGCGAGGTTACACATTATTCGGAGGATCTTGAAGAACATCTTGACAGAGTTGCATCGGGAGATGTCAGTACTGAGGAATCAAAGGAGGATGACGATGCCGATGAATTACTGCCCCAGGCTATCGAGCTTGCGGCGGAGCTTGGACAGATTTCAACCGCAATGATACAAAGACGATTAAAGGTCGGATATGCAAGAGCGGGCAGGATAATAGATCAGATGGAAGCAAGAGAAATTATCAGCGGAGCAAACGGTTCAAAACCAAGAGAAGTATATCTGAATAGAATAAATATGAGTGATTACGATGTAACGTGAGAGATAAGCGGCGCATCTCGCCCTTTTTCGGAACTTGAAGTACACGTTTACAATGGCAAAACCTACGTTTTGCGTTGCATAAGTTCGAGTGACAAAATCAAAGATTTTGACTCTCACTTAAGTACGTCGGCGTTCTGAAAAA
>JAXEIW010000002.1:0-2380 GCA_034101885.1 Clostridia bacterium
AACTGTGTTTCAATATCCTCGTTTATTCCTTCGTCCATAATTTTAGAAATAGTAATCAGACTGGTGCCGATATCATCGTGAATCTTCATTTTTAAGTTTAAATTTTCCTGCTCTCTTATTCTATCGGCAAGACGTTTATACATTTTTTTCATTTTTCTATTAATTTGCTTTAGCTTTTCATTATCTTCACGAAGGCACATATTTGCATTATACAGTTCAGTTATATCCTGTGCTGTGGTTTGCGTATACCCCTCTAAATCCTGTTGAGTTAAAGGAACTGTTTGAAAACGCCATATTCTACCGCTTGGAAACCGATAAATTTCATCTGAATCATCTATTGGTACAACACCGCCGCCGTTATGCTGTGCTTTAAGAGCGTTTTGCAACTCACCAAGCATTTGAGGATAATTCCCGATTAAAACAGACGCAAGCTTACCCATAGTATGGTTTATAAGCACGATTTTTCCGTTATCATCTGCAAAACAAATTCCGGAGTTCAGATTATCCAAAGCCTGTTTAACAGAATAAGGAGACAGTTTTTCTTTGCTTTCTTTGTAACACTTTTTTGCACTTCTGACTGAATGAGCAAATACCAACGCCGTAAATATCGGGAAACACCCCCACGGCAAAGGAATGAAGAATAAACCTTCTCCGATATGCGCAGCCGTTACCGTAAAAGAAAGCATAGAAAGCAATAATACAAACAGACAAGTATCAATTAAGCAATTCTTCAGCTTACCTGTGCATCTATATAGATATATGCATACAAAAAGCTCACTCATTGCAGAAAAAAACAACAATCCTGCAAGTAAAAACTGCCATGTTGGTGCAAGAAAAGAAAACCCGGTCATTATCTCGCACCTCCCTCTAACGGCATAACAAGTTCCGTTCCGTCATCTTCAACAAATATATTTACATGAGGATATTTTGACCGAAGATAATCTGTGGCACAATTACAATCCACCATAATATTGATTCGCAGTACACTGTTTATTACACACACGCTGACATTTACATACTTTGCAATATCAAGAACCAATTCAATAACATCTTCAAAAAAATCGTAAGCGAGCGTCAATAGTTGTCCGTCGATAAACTCTTTTTCTGTATTTACAAAAAATCCGCCGTTAATGTTCATCTTTTTCAGAGCACGAAAGGATTCTCTGAGAGCACTCGATAACTTTTTTTCGGGAATAGTTGGCGTCGAATCTATTGACAGAATAAAATCCTTCCGTCTTTTTATAAAGCTCCCCAAAACCACAATATGAGATAGGATTCTTTGCTTATCCTCCAATGCATCAGTTTTTTTATATTGCTGAGTCAGCTGTTCTATTTTGTCAAGCTGCCTTTGAGTTTTACTTTGCAGCAGGTCATACAAACGGTTTTGTTCCTCTACAATTTGATGTTCTTTTTCCCTTTCATATTCATATTGCAGCCATTCATTACGTTCCTTCAGCTCTTCTTTTCTGTCTTCCAGAGTTTCCCGCAATTTCAGTAAGGCCGATATGTCCTCCGTCCAAATAGCGTAACCACCCGGAATGGGCATATTATGCAGACGCTTACCGTTTTCTATGATTATGGGTTCTTTCGCTGCAAGTTCCATTTTTTCTTTTGAAATCGGCTCTGCGTTTTCGGCTGCAAAGCATATATTATAATCTTTATCTGCAATTTGCACAGAACAGCAAACCGAGGCGTGAAACAATTCGGGATAACCGGTATTTGACTGAATTAATCCACATTGAATACAGCTTTCAAAAAATGCAGTAAAAACAAGACAATCAAAAACCGCAATGTCATTAAATATCGATGTGATAAACTGTTCACGCATACAATTTAAGACAACATATAAAATTGCGATACTTACCGGAATGAACGGAAGATACAAAATCTTTTTTGATTGCGGAATTCTGCATTTTGTAAGCATAATTATAAATGAAAGAATGCCGCAAACAGATGCCCATGTAAATATGATATAAAAGCCAATTCCATATCTGCATTCATACTCTGTCCAAACAGAAGAATTTTTTGGAAAAAGAAAGACAAGCTGGTGAATATCATTTGTCAGAACCAATGCAATAAGAATACATGTAAACAAACTCAAAAACGCTGTCCACCTCGGCAGACGGTAATCTTCCGGTTTACCGAGATACATTGATATGAACAAAGCAATAAGCGGAATCAGCATAATCGGAATATAGTATGTATACCACAGATAGCGAAGTGCAGTTAAATCAATAACCAAACGCCACTTGAATTCTCTGACTGTCAGCCAAAATATCATGATTATTGCTACCGTAACAAGTGTTTTGCGAACCTGACTGTGAAGAATGCGCTTATTAATCGAAACAGCCCATGCACAAAACAATCCGATATATATAAA
>JAXEIW010000003.1:0-12438 GCA_034101885.1 Clostridia bacterium
CCAAAAGGGGATACATAAGGGGAACACCTTATGTGCCTTTTGGTACTTTTGGGCAAACAAAAGTACAACTGTTTCAACATTTGAAAGTGCAGCCAACAAAAATCAGTCAATATACACTTGTTAACCTAAATAATAAAACATATAAACAATAATTTATCTGCATAGCTGAATAGTAACATAGTATTTATTTGAGAATAAAAATAACCGCCGTAAATTTGTGTTAATAAAAGGCACGTTTGCGGCAGTTTTTATATTCTGTTCAAAAAAAAATCAGCAAGTACATTCTAAAACTTGCTGATTTTGGTGCTCGAGGTCGGGGTCGAACCGACACGGGAATCTCTTCCCACAGGATTTTAAGTCCTGGGCGTCTGCCAATTCCGCCACTCGAGCTTATAATACCATAATTCGTCAACGACAAAATAGATTATAGCATATTAAAGCTAATTTGTCAATACTTTTTGCCAAAAATTCTTGAAAAATTACTGTAAATATGATATTATATTATTAATATATGCCCCAAACGGCAGAAAGAAGGCCAATAACAAATATGACACTTCAGCAATTACATTATGTTATAACCATTTCCGAAACAGGTTCTTTAAATAAGGCATCAGAAATTTTATATATAACCCAGCCATCTTTAACAAGTGCGATAAAAGAGCTTGAAAAAGAAGTGGGAATAAAAATTTTTCACCGCAGCGGAAGAGGAGTTACTCTAACCAACGACGGAGAGGAATTTATTTTATATGCCAGACAAATTTATCAGCAATACGAAAATCTTTTGGATAAATACGGCAAAGGCGGAAACTTTAAGAAAAAATTCTGTGTATCAACACAGCATTATTCCTTTGCTGTTAAAGCATTTGTTGAAATGGTTAAAAAATCCGATATTTTAAAATATGAATTTGCCATTCGTGAAACAAAGACATATGACGTCATTTCCGATGTTACAACATTAAAAAGTGAAATAGGACTATTGTATATGAGTGACTTCAACAGAAAGTCTATCACAAAGCTTTTAAATACCAACAACCTTGAATTTCATAAGCTGATTGTATGCAATGCCTACGTTTATTTGTGGAAAGGACACCCCTTGGCAAAGAATACCTCAATATCCTTTTCGCAGTTAAAGGATTATCCCTGCTTATCCTTTGAACAGGGAGGCAACAGTTCCTTTTATTTTGCCGAGGAAATTCTCAGTACAAACGAATACCCTCAAATAATAAAAGCATGCGACAGAGCAACTATGCTGAATCTTATGGTAGGACTTAACGGTTACACTATATGCTCCGGGATTATATGCGAAGAACTTAACGGAACCGATTATACCGCCGTTCCCTTTGAGGACGATGAAATAAATTTTAATAACGAAATGGAAATAGGATATATCGTGAAAAAAAACAATATATTAAGTGATATGGGAAAGATATATATTGAAGAAATAAAGAATTATTTGAATAAATATATTGATTAATTTACCTTATATGTTATAGATTGAAACTATAACACAATATATTTTTCATGTATTTGACAAAATGATTTATTTGTAGTATAATATGTATCGTTATCGGAGGTGATATGACAGTGAAAAGATTAAATCCTTTACTGTTTGATACGTTATTGACTGTAAACCGAATGTGCGATGTCAGTAAAAAAACAAAATAATAATATATAAAAATTTAAAAAAAGATTGGAGATTTAATTATGAAAAAAATATTATCATTATCATTAGCAGTTTTAGCATTGGCAGGACTTACATCCTGCGGAAATTCATCAAACGGGCTTGAAATAGCAGTACCTAACGATACAACAAATGAAGCAAGAGCATTGTTATTGCTTCAAAATCAAGGCTTAATCAAATTAGCGGACGGTGCCGGAATCACCGCAACGGTTAAAGACATTGCGGAAAACCCCTATAACCTGAAATTCAACGAGGTTGAGGCGGCTCAAATTCCAAACATTTTAAAGGATGTTGATTATGCAATTATCAACTCCAACTATGCAATTCCGGCAGGAATAAATCCTGTTGAGGATTCACTTGCGATTGAAGATTCTTCTTCAGCATACAGCAATATACTTGCCGTAAAAGAGGGTAACGAGAACGCACCCAAAATTAAAGCTTTGATAGCTGCTCTCGAAAGCCAAGCCGTTGCAGACTATATTACCGAAAACTATGACGGCGCAGTTATAAGCGTAGTATCAAATCCCGGCGACGGATATGCAGCTGATGTAAATTATGATGAATTAAGCGGTCAGGTAATCACGGTTGCCGCATCACCCACTCCGCACGCTGAGATCCTTTCCGTTGCTAAGGACATTCTCGCAGAGAAAAATATAACTCTTGATATTATAGAATATACAGACTATGTTCAGCCTAACAATGTTGTAGAAAGCGGCGAAATTGACGCTAACTACTTCCAGCATGAGCCATATCTTGATGATTTTAATAATGAAAACGGCACACACATTGTAAGCGTTGCTTCAATTCACGTTGAACCGATGGGTATTTACGGCGGAAAACAGACAACACTGGATGCCATAAAATCCAAATAATAATATATTTGCATATACATCGGCCGCAAGTATTTTCTTGCGGCTGATGCATTTGTGTTTTTTAATAATATTTTAAAAATACTGTGTAACAATGTTTTTTTCAATCTGATTACATAATTATGGCAGACAAAACAGCTTAGTCCGCTTGTTTTCAAGTTATGATTTGTGACGCCGACTGGCGGCGGAATGGAGATTAACGTGAAAGATAATCGGCACATCTCGCCCTTTTTCGGAACTTGAAGTACACAAAGCACGTCGGCGTTCCGAAAAAGAACGACCTGCTTGCATCTCTTCCACGTTGGATTTGTGCCGCCGCATGGCGGCGGAATGGAGGATTAATATGATAGAAATAAAAAACTTATCAAAAACTTTTAATACTTCAGATAAGCAAGTATCGGCGCTTACCGATATTAATCTGTCAATTAACGACGGCGACATATACGGCATAATAGGAATGAGCGGTGCCGGCAAAAGTACCCTTGTGCGCTGTATAAATATGCTTGAACGCCCCACAGAAGGGTCGGTAATAATTGACGGTCAGGACATAGGTGAATTGCGTGAATCTGAATTAAGAAAGGTACGCAGAAACATAACAATGATTTTTCAGGGTTTCAATCTTTTGATGCAAAGGAACTGCCTTGATAATATTTGCTTTCCTCTTGAGCTTGCCGGAATAAAAAAAGCCGAAGCAAAAAAAAGAGCCTTGGAGTTACTGAATATAGTAGGACTACCCGATAAAGCCAAAGCATACCCGGCGCAGCTTTCGGGAGGTCAGCAGCAAAGAATTGCAATTGCAAGAGCGCTTGCCACAGATCCTAAGGTATTGCTGTGCGATGAAGCAACAAGCGCACTGGATCCCAAAACAACACACTCCATTCTTGAGTTGATTCGAGATATAAATAAAAGACTCAAAATAACAGTCATTATTATTACCCATCAAATGAGTGTAATTGAAGAAATATGCAACAGAGTTGCCATTCTTGATAACGGCAGAGTTGTCGAGGAGGGCGAAGTGTCATCGGTGTTTGCAAATCCAAAATCCGATGCGGCAAAAAGATTGGTATTTCCTGACGGATCAAATGAAATATTGCTCAACGATATAAAACAAAGGCAATTAAGAGTTGTCTTTAACGGAGCGCTTGCCGCAAGTGAACCAATGATAACAAAAATGGCAATCGATGAAAAAATTGCAGCTAATATATTGTATGCATCAACACGCTGCATAGGCGAAAAGGTGTACGGAAACATGATTTTGGGATTTCCGAATGATGACATCACAGTAAAACGCGCTATCGAGTATTTAAGCATGAATGAAAATGTAATTGTGGAGGAGGTAGAAGAAAATGTCAGATAAATTTTTGTCGTCAAAAGCAATATCGGAAGCATTATCAATTTTGGTTAATGAAATCCCATTTGCACTTTGGGAAACATTCTATGTTACCGTTGTCGCAACTATTGCAGCGGTTATAATAGGTCTTCCCCTCGGAGTCTTGCTTGTTGCCGGGGAAAAGGACGGAATACTGCCTCTGCCCAAAGCTTTTATGCATATACTTAATGTTGCAATAAATCTTCTGAGATCAATACCCTTTCTTATTTTAATGATTATGGTATTCCCTCTGACAAGATTAATTGTAGGAACAAGCGTCGGAACAACCGCCTCTATAGTTCCGCTTGTAATTGCGTCCTTCCCTTTTGTCGCTCGCCTAATTGAAAGCAGCTTAAGAGAAATAAATCCAAACATTATTGAAGCAGCGCAAAGCATGGGTGCATCACCGATTCAAATAATAATAAAGGTTATGATTCCCGAAAGCGTTCCATCTCTTATTTCAAACATTACCATTGCAATAACCACTATTCTCGGTTATACGGCAATGAGCGGCATTATAGGCGGCGGCGGTTTGGGAAAAATTGCTATTAACTACGGTTACTATCGATATAAATATCTTGTTATGCTGATAGCTGTAATTATCCTTATAATTCTGGTTCAATTGTTTCAAAGTATCGGAACGCATCTTGCCGTTAAACTCGATAAACGAATTAAACATTAAAATTCAGCGGAGGATTAATCTTCCGCTGAATTTAAAAATAACAAAATGTTTGTGTACTTAAAAATATCTCTGCATTTTTTCAAATTATTATTTGTGCCGCAGTGCGGCGGAACGGAGTTAACAATGCTTTACAGAATATCGAGCAGCAAAAATGACAAATATAAATTTTTTAAATCGCTTAAAACAAAAAAATACAGAACGGATTCAAATTCTTATACCGTTGAGGGTAAAAAATCTGTTGTCGATGCAATAAATTCCGATGAAAGAATACTTTCCGTTATAGTATCTGAAGATTTTTACGAAAATAACGAGTTTTCATATCCGGATAATACCGATATATATATTGTCGGCAATGAAATATTTTCAAATCTTTCTTCAACGGAAAATCCTCAGGGAATAATTGCTGTATTGAGTCAAAGTGATAACATTGAGCTTGCGCTTGATAAAGAAAAAGCTTATATTTATTGTGATCATATTCAGGATCCGGGTAATCTCGGAACAATTATCAGAACGGCAGACGCGGCAGGATTCGGAGGTGTTCTTTTATCAAAAGACTGCGTTGATTTGTATAATCCCAAAACCGTCCGTTCAAGCATGGGTTCTTTTTTTCATATTAAAAAATTGTCCGATTTTACCGCAGAGGCTCTTTCAGAGTATAAAAAACAAGGCTTTTCAATTGTATGCGGAGTTTTATCGGATAGAACAATTGAATATACAAAGGCGGATTTTTCAAAGCCGGTTATTATTGTTATAGGCAATGAAGCAAACGGCATATCCAACGAAATTCTTGCCATTTCCGATGTAAATATAAAAATACCGATAGACGGTAATGCCGAATCACTCAATGCCGCTGTTGCCGCAGCAATAATTATGTATGAAGTAAGAAGACAAAGGAAGTAAACAAAAATAGATAAAACACCCTGTATCATCAGTTTTTTTGTAACACAAAAGAAATATTATATTTTGCAAAATAGTATTGACAAAATTATCATTAGCTATATAATACTGTATTGATAAAAATATTATGGGGTGATTACCTATGGCAGTTAAATCAATAAAGCAAGACGAAAACCAAATTCCTGACTATGAGGTTCTTTTTCAACAAGATTCCGAAGGAACTACAAATAAAAAGGCAAGCGGTATTCCGAAAATGCTTTTAAAGCAAAACATATGGAAATTACTTTTCTCTACAGTTTTATACGTTATAAAAGCATCTCCGGTATGGATAATTCCACTTGTCACATCTCAAATTATAAATCTTATTACCGTTCCCGATTCACAAACCCCAAAAAAAATGATTATCTACGGGATAATTTTATTTTTACTTTTAATACAGAATATACCTACTCATGTTTTATACGAAAAATATGTTAACAAAATTCTTCGTACAATCGGAGCAGGTCTTCGTAACACGCTTATAAAAAAGCTTCTCCATCTATCAATTACATATCACAAAGAAATTGAGTCAGGTAAAATACAATCAAAATTTTTGCGCGATATTGAAGCAATAGAATTTTTGAATACATATTTTGTAAAAAGTGTAGTTCCATGTCTTATCAATATTATTGTTTCCATTACAATAGTATTTATGAAAAGCGGGATTGTAACTTTATTCTTTCTATTGGTTATACCAATAAATGTTGCGACAGTATATATGTTTCGGTCTTCCATGTCAAAAACCAATCGTTCTTTCAGAAAAGAAACAGAAAATATTTCATCAAAGGTTTCCAATATGCTTGATATGATTCCCGTCACAAAGGCTCATGGTCTTGAAAATGAGGAAATTGCAGTGCTTGAAGAAAATATACGAACACTTCGGGAAAAAGGGCTTATTCTGGACAATGTAAATGCTTATTTCGGTTCAATAACATGGGTAATAAGTCAGATTATGAGTGCAGTATGTCTGTTCTTTACAGCATTTCTTGCTTTAAAAGGAAAAATTCCGGTGGGTGATGTTGTTCTTTACCAAAGTTATTTTAACTCCATATCCAACAACGTGCAAAGTCTTACGAATATATATCCTCAGCTTGCGAAAGGGCTTGAATCTATACGTTCGGTTGCAGAAGTTGTTCTTTCAAATGAGGTTGAAAACAACAGCAACAAAATTAATCTTCGTCATGTTCATGGAAGCATAAATTTCAATCATGTATATTACAAATACCCAAATTCATCCGAAAATACCATTTCCGATTTTTCACTGACTGTAGAACCGGGGGAATGTATTGCCTTTGTCGGGGCTTCCGGTTCGGGCAAGTCCACCGTTATGAACATGATAATAGGCTTTCTTCTCCCCACAAGCGGAGAGCTTAAAATAGACGGTAAACCCATAGAATCACTTAATCTCAATGATTACAGACATTTTATCTCTGTTGTACCGCAAAACAGTATTCTTTTTACCGGAACTATAAAAGAAAATATAACCGACGGTTTAACAAACGTATCTCAGGAACAGCTTGATGAGGCAATTCGTCTTTCGAATATTAATGAGTTTACAGATACCCTTCCCGACGGGCTTGATACAATGATAGGTGAAGGCGGCGGCAAGTTGTCCGGCGGTCAAAAGCAGCGTATTTCAATTGCTCGTGCTTTAATCAGAGATCCTGTAATATTAATACTTGATGAGGCGACATCCGCACTTGATAATATTTCCGAATATCATGTACAAAAGGCTATTTCACATTTGATAAAAGGCAGAACAACATTTATTGTAGCACATAGACTATCCACTATAAGAGATGCAGACAGAATTGTTGTAATGGACAACGGAAAATGCGTTGAAGTGGGTACATACGATGAACTCATGTCAAAAAAAGGAAAATTTTATGAACTTAAAACATTAAATGATATGAATGCAAGTGAAACCGAAAATTTTGATTAATAAAAACATATTTTTTTTGCAGACATGGTGCGTCATGATATGTGCCATGTCTGACACACAAGACAACGCAAACTATATATTTTATCTAAGCAACTTAAATTTCATCTTTTCTAAACATGATAGAATGATTAAAATTCTATTTCTTTTTTGTTAATTTATTCAAAATATGATACTAAACTATTGTTAAATAAGTGATTTTATGTTATAATAACAGAGTATAAAATCTTGTAAATTACGCCGAGAAATTGTTACAGTATTTGCTTATGTCCATTCAATATATTTTATGCAATCGGTTTTTTGCGCCGTTATTTACAAGTTACCCCAAATACTTTTAATTTTTTTTCTGTCAGATGACGGAGGAACCGAGGATTGAAAATAATGAAACTGAAAACTTGTCCTTATTGTAAACTGCGTGTTCCGGCACACAGCAAGGTCTGCCCTGTATGCGGCCACACATATACTAAATTTGAATATTTCAGAATGAATTTTTTAAAATATGTTATTACAGCAGTTATTTTATCTTTCATTTTATATAACGCAATTGTTATTATACATATTAATAAACAGATCAGAAACTATATAAAGGAAAATAATTATGACAGCGAACGTGTTGAAAAACTCGAAACAAAATACGACAATCTTACCCCATTGCAAAAACGATTTGTTCACAGTTCCGAAATAGACTATCTCAAAGAGCATATTGACGGAGATCTGAAAACAAAGTTTTTACAGAATCAAACACTTACAGTATATCTTGAAAGCGGCAGCAAAGAAGGTATATATTCCGGTGAAGTATTTGACAATCAGCCCGAAGGAAAAGGAACATTTGCATATGTTGATGATGACGGTATAGAATGTGTATATGAAGGAGAATTTACAAATAATTCTTTTAACGGAGAAGGAACGCTCACCAAAGGAAACGGTGAGGTATATTCCGGCAACTTTGTAAGTGGGAAAATGAACGGAAAAGGTCAGTATTTCAACGAAAACGGAGAACTGATTTATGAAGGAACATTTGTAAACAATGTATTGTCAGGAAAAGGAACAATGTACTCGCCCGACGGCTTTAAAATATACAGCGGAGAATTTTCAAAAGGAATACCTTCAGAAAATTTATATATAAGCGAGTGCACGGAAGCTTCTCCCATTCAGCTTTATAACGATACATCTTCATATGTAAGAACCAACGTTTCACTGTCAGGAATTGTAACTGATATATCGGTTACGGACAGCGGAATAGTACAGTATGTTTTGACGTCTATAAACGGCAGCAGCAATAATGTATGTATTCAATATTACGGAAGATCGAAAAATATATATATCGGAAATACAATAACAGTATACGGATACTGCAACGATGCCGGAGAATATTATATGGAATCAGGCGCCAGAAAAAACGGAATTATTATTACTGCCTTTTATATTAATAATCTATAGCTAAATAATGCTCACTGAATAAATGCGATTTTCAATCGCATTTGGAAAAATTATGACTATTGTCAAAATTTTTCGTGTAAAATCAAAGATTTTACACAGCTCGCATTGATAAAGCCTGCTTAAATAAATATTTTGGGAACAAAATATTTATTCATGGTGCAAGGTTTTTTGTAAAAACGCACAAAACCCTTGCACCCAAACAATTCTGAAACGCTTGTAAGCCGCTATGCGGCTGCGTTTCATAATTGTTCAGCAGTCATTAAATAATGCTCACTGAATAAATGCAATTTTCAATCGCATTTATTCAGTGAGCGTTATTTACTTTATCTCATTAGGAGCAACGGAAAGAATTATATTAAGATTTCCGTTTCTGCATCTTAATTCATTCAAAAATTCCTGTTCGTTTGAATTATCTTCCATGGATACTGTATATACCAATTGAAACAAAGATCCAAGTTCTGTTGTTTTTATTTTGTCAAGTCTAAATTTTTTTGTATACTTTTTTAGAATATCATCAAAGACACCCTGATAATTCAAATCCTCCGGAATTGTTATTTTAAGTATCTTTTGCGTTGTTTTTGCTTCAAATAACTTTGTTTTGCTCAACAAAAGAAGAACAGTACACAAAATAACCACAAATAACAAACCATATCCATAAAATCCGACTCCGCAGGCAAGACCTGCCGCAATGTCGAAGAATATGAATGCAATATCTTTCGGATCTCCCGGAGCGCTTCTGAAACGTATAATCGACAATGTTCCGGCAAGACTGAATGCTCTTGCAATGTTGCTTCCCACAAATAATATAATAACAGAAAGTATTACCGGAAGCATTAACAAAGTAACCGCAAAGCTTTTTTGATATACCGTTTCATCTTGAGTTTTTTGATAAGTAAATGCAATAATTGCACCTAAAATAACAGAAGATAACATGGTAATAAGTGCGGAAAACACCGTTATATCTCCTGAAGCATTTGCTAATATATTGTTAAACAGTTCGTTCATATATCCCCCACCTTAAATTTCTTTTGTGCGTTTTTAAATTCAGTCCCGTATTTTGAAAAGCTTCTTCTTTTAATATTAAGCTCGGTAAGTGCATGAGTAAGCCACAGTGGCTCTGCCATAGATGTTTTTATTTCCATAAGGTAAATATCATCATCAAGCAAAAGCTCGCCGTAATCACCCGCTTCCAATCTAAGATCATATCTTCTTGAACGAATATTTTGATCAATCGAAATTCTTAAATCCTCATTTCCCTTTTCAAAATATGCAATTCTGTCATATGCCAAATAAAGCTTTGGCATTAAATTGTATATGCTCATAAAATATTCAAGCTCATTTAGAATCTGTTTGTTCATGTATTCTTTATATTCCGGTTTTACATTTAAATTAACAAAGTCATAAGCTTCGGAAAGCTTCAAAGAAGTTCTGCGTTTATTTACAATCCCGTTAAATTTTTTTTTAATTTCAAGAAAAACCATAGAATCCATATTCGGGACACCATACGAACGCAGTCGCAGTTTCTCCTTGTATATCGGCTTTTCAAGGGAATGTCTTATTAAATAATCGTCATCTGTATCATAGTAAATGTTTGCAATTGTATAACATTTGCGATTTCGATTATACGAATCAAGCTTCATTTTTGTTTCAAGAATCTGTGATAAATCCTCATAATTTTTTTTGCTCAGTATATACTTGTATTCATATCTGTTAAAGACTTCAATAGCCATATCAGTACATCCTTTTGCAATTATTATATAATAAAAAGCAGTGTTAGGTATCGGTCAACAGTAAGAATAAATCTATTGATTTACTTCTATTTTCTGACCGTCACTTTTTACATTAACATTTCCGTTTTGCGTTAAATATGTCCTACACTTCAAGTCTGTGAGTATATCAATAATCTCCTGAGATGAAGGATTTTTTTCGCTGCAGGTTATTACCGCATATTTAGGTGAAACCTCATGCAAAAATTTCTTTGTATTATTGTTGTAATTGCCGTGATGAGGAACCTTTAAAAAGTCAGAATCAAGCATCACTTGACTATCCAACTCGGCAAGCCGTTCTTCCTCGGAATCTCCGGCGAAAAGCAATGTATTTTCTCCGTGCGTCACCTTTATAACAAGGGAAAAATCATTATCGCCTTCGGCATATCTTTTTTTCTTGGGTGGATAAATCTCATACAACACATCATCCACTACAAAGCTCATTGTCTTTTCCAATATGGATGCTGTTAATTCGTTTTCATCCAATGCCGCGATAAACTCATTATACTCATCGTTCGTGCCTTTATAGTCCGGTGTGATTATTTTTTTTACATCAATGCTGTTTAGAATTTTTTTTGCACCGCCAACGTGATCCTGATCAAAGTGAGTTATAAACATACAGTCAATACTGTCAATATTTTTTGAAGAAAGATATTCAATAACATCCTTTCCGTCACCTTTTTCTCCGCAGTCTATTAAAACAGTACTGTCTTGCGAAGTAAGAACAATAGCATCTGCTTTCCCTATATCAAGTATTTCAATATCAAGCAATCCTGTGACCGGCGGAACATCTACCTCAGCCTGTTCATGAGTATTTTTGTTACAAGCGCATATTGAAAATACAGTTAAAACCGCAAGAATAACAGTAAAAATTTGTTTTTTGTTTAAATGCATAACTTTTAACCAACTTTCTATATAATAATACGACGATGCAGAACATTTAATATCTTTACTTCAACATAAACAATAAATTTTTATTGCACATAGATATTTTCTTTAATATTATCAAATTTCTTTGTACCTATGCCGCTTACTCTCATTAAATCCTCAACAACCTCAAAATCCCCATGCTCTTTTCTGTATGTGATAATTCTTTTTGCCATTGTTTCGCCTATGCCATCCAGCTGCATAAGCTCCTGTGCGTTATCCGTATTTATATTTACATACACTTTATCTCCCGATGTTTCTTCGGTTGACGCAGAATCCGTTATAGTATCTTCCGAAACGACTTCACCTATCTGTTCTTTTTCTATAAAAAAATTCCTATATCGATTATCATATTCCTGTATCACAATTCCGCCAATTACCGCTAAAGTAAAAATTAATAAAAAAAATATTATTTTTCCTTTACCATGCTTTGTCATTTGTATTCTCTCCCACCAACATTTCTTGCTTTCATATAATAATTGATTTACATTGTTATTATATCAGAAAATACAACATATTTCCACTCTTTTTTTTACTTTTAAAAAAAAATTAACAATTACCGCCCGAGTTTGCCGGTAAAAAATTTAAAAGTTAATATATATTTTCAAAAAAGTCGTTACTATTCACCTATACGGATAAATTATTGTTTATCACTGTGTGTTGGCAGCATTATTTTCAAAAAAGCTAAACAATTCAACTAAACTTCCTTGACTGTTGTCTAAAAAAGAACGCAAAACTTGAACCGCCCAACCAAAGAGCATAGTCTAAAGGGGGCAATGCATTATGCGAGTTGCGCAACTGCAAAGCAGTTGGCGCGTGTTTGAGCTAT
>JAXEIW010000004.1:0-3041 GCA_034101885.1 Clostridia bacterium
GCTCCCGACTGCGTTATCCTACGTTGTGAAGGTTCCTCTCAGATACGCTTTGATTTCACTTCTGTCAGATTTCATTATCGGGACATACATTTCAATTTGACGCTTTGAATTGTTCGGTCCTTCACGAAACTTCTTCCGCTACTATGACCTCTGCTGACTTCTCACAGTTCGTTGTTACTCGGCTAATGATACCGCTGTGAGACCTCACGGGATAAGTCATAATTCTTTCCTCGTCTACCTGCCTAATCTACCCATTGAGCTTACGTTTGCCTTTGGGGCTTCACTATCTTAGGTCAGCTTACCCACTCAATGAGCCTTTGTATTAGGTTTCTGTCCGTCAGGCTACGATTTCGCTATTACTTCTTCTCTCCCACACCTCACGGTGTGAAACTTGCAAGTCGCTATCGGGTTCGTCGGCAACTACGCCCCTTTGGACTTTCACCATAGAATTATGACATGCCCGTCATACCCAAAAAAGACGCCGCAAAGGGCGTCATATCGGCGTTTCTTCGTTTTTTTTCAGCGGAATGTTTGTCCGTTTTTTCCTTAATTGGTTGTTCATATGCGATTGCAGCAGAGCAGAAAGCACGCGCGGTATATGACAACATTCTTCGCTTGTCCGACAACGTTGACGTTAATAATGTAATTAAATTTTTAAGAGAGCGTGAAGTTGTTCATTTCCAAAGATTTGGTGAGGCGCTCAATAACTTGCAGAGCAAACTTCAGCATAAGCATGTTAAGGGTGTAGGAATAAAGGAATGTAAATAGTTCTACAAAAAGGGCTGTTCTATAATATAATCCTTAAAAGTCAGACTTTTTATAGCGTAGTAGTTTTACGACTGCTACGCTATATATTGCTTGTTTATTATTTTTCTTTTATCAAAATACTGCTGTGTATGCTCATATCAAAGGTGAGGTCTGAGGTTGTGCCTACAAGCTCTCCATCCTTTTCGGAGTCAAGAGCATAAATTTCATAATTTCCGCATCTGCCAAAATCGAGCTTAACCGATTTGTTGGGAGCACTGTCATCATCGCTGTAATAGGTTACAATAGCCATAGTCTTACCGTTTTCGTCGACACCACATAGAGTGTATATATTGTCAAGGTTATTCTCTGCCGGTATCCACGCCTTCATATCATAAAACATACCGTACCAATACATAGAGTAATAGCCCTTGAGAGGCTTATACGTGTAAAAATCAAATATGCCATTAAAACATGAAGGACGGGTGTCATAATACATGAGCATATCTATATATGATGCCTGAGCTTCGCATATGCACGACATAATAAACGCCGAATTTTTTAGACTGTGAATTGACTCTATAGAGTACAAAAACTCGTCTGTCCAGCCTTTTACATAATTCCACTCATTGAGTATGCTTTCGGCATTTTCATAACCGTATTTGGTAAGCAAATTCTTTATACGTTTGGATTTTTCTATAAGTGCTTCCGGAGTAACACAATAGATATGCCATGAAAAAAAGTCAATCTCTACTCCCCTCTTTTGCATCTCATAAAGAAAATCATCAGCCCACTCTTCATTCCACGCAAGAGCAGGACCTCCGATTTTGAGATTGGGAAAGCACTCTTTAAGATGCTTTGCCGTAATTTCATAAAGGTCAAAAAACTCTTCCTTGGTTCCGCCCCATGTACGCTTGTTAGTGCTTTCGTCAGGGTCAAGATCGGGTTCATTCCATATTTCCCAATATTCGATATTAAGGTTAAAGCCATCTGCCCAGCCCTCGTTATAGTGACGGATGATATGCTCGCATATAACTGCCCATTTATTAAAATCAGCAGGGGGAATTGTACCATGCTTCTTCACCTGATGCTCTATAGTCTGTCCAAGACGAAAAAAGGTTTCGGTGCCGGCATCCAACGAAACAAGGATTGCTTCATCGGTGCAAGCGAAGTCATAGGAAGAAGGATCTGTCGGATCTGCATTAAAATCCGGAAAAATACGAGTTATATCGTGGCTGTATGGGCCGCCGTATACACCGCACACTGCCGAATCGTGATTGCGTGAATAAGGTATTCTTGCAGCCTTATATTCGTCAAAGTTACTTCTGTATTGGTCGTTTACGTGACGCTTGTGCCACGGACCGCCGTTGGTTGCATTAAGTTTTTTAAAACTTCCACATTCTTTTGTTAAATCAAATTTTAATGTATGCATTGTCAACACTCCATTTTAAAGATTTTTTTAAAATATTATATCACATAAGCTCTGAACTATCAAGCTGAGCGATTGCGAAAATTTTTCGAAAAAATTCCATATGAATCACATTAACATCAGCTAAAGTCAAATACTTTTTACAAATATCAAGTCCGGATATTGTCAGAATTATATTTCTCAACGGTCTGTCCTGTTACCCGGCGATCACAAGCATTACCACTATCAATCAAATTAGTATCCGATATACATTAATTAAAATGCTTTTATTATGATCAGGGATACAACTCCGATTGTAATACCCAATATACTGCGCAATGTCAGCTTTTCATGGAAGCAGATTGCTGCGACAATTGCCGCAATTATAGTGCTGCCTCCGTTTATAAATGCGAATAAAATTGCAGGCGAAACAAGTGCTGTTGACAGGGTTGTAAGCTGGTTAATTATAAATACCGCAACAGCAGAGACTGCTCCCAATATCAAAAGCTTATTCGATAGCCTATATTGAATTT
The DNA here is from genome assembly GCA_034101885.1 of Clostridia bacterium. Lineage (GTDB taxonomy): Bacteria > Bacillota > Clostridia > UBA1381 > UBA1381 > RGIG1988. Next base: position 2,686 of record JAXEIW010000004.1, read on the forward strand.
TTATTTCTCCTTTTGTCGGAATACAAGCTAAAATCAACATCAAAACACCAACAATACCAAAGGATAAAAATAAAAATGAAAATACAGATACATCTCCGTCCGGCACAAAGAAGGTAAACATTTGCTGTGAGAGCATGGTAAGACCGTTTGCAAGCATGGCACCTATAAGCAAGAGAAATGTTTTTAAAGAAAATCCGCTGTATATTTTCGCAGAACTTCCAATCAGCAAATATGCGGCAACAAAAAACAGTGCCATTCCAATCCACTGTCCGTATGACATGGGTTGGTTAAATATAAAAATTCCTGCAATACACGGAACCAAAAGTCCGGCAGTGCTAAAGAGTGATGAAAGTGCA
>JAXEIW010000005.1:0-15767 GCA_034101885.1 Clostridia bacterium
AAAATTATGACTATTGTCAAAATTTTTCGTGTAAAATCAAAGATTTTACACAGTTCGCATTGATAAAGTCTGCTGAAATAAATATTTTGGTAGCAAAATATTTATTCATGGTACAAGGATTTTTTGCAAAAATGCACAAAACCCTTGCACCCCAACAATTCTGAAACGCTTGTAAGCCGCTGTGCGGCTGCGTTTCATAATTGTTCAGCAGTCATTATATAAATTTACCGAAAAATTTATTTTGGTAAATTATTAACTATTATTGCTTCGGCGCATTTGATACCGTCCAAAGCCGCCGACATTATTCCGCCGGCATATCCGGCGCCTTCTCCGCAGGGATATAAGCCCATTATTTCGCTTTGAAGGGTTTGTTTGTTTCTTAAAATTCTGACAGGAGAGGAGCTTCTTGTTTCGGGAACGGTTATTACCGCATCCTTATCTCTGAAACCTTTTAGTTTATTATCCATAAGAGGAATTGCCTCCTTCATTGCCCGGCATATAAATTCGGGCAGAATATCCGATATATTGCAGAATTTTGTATTCGGCTTGTAGGTTGGCTTTACTTTTCCAAATTTTTCGGATATTTTGTTTTCAAGAAAGTCACCCACAAGTTGAACGGGAGCAGAGTAGTCACCTCCGGCAGCACAAAATGCCTTATGTTCGATTTCCTCCTGCATAACAACACCGCCCAGAACGTCATTTCCCTGTATATCTTTAGGCTCAACGGTAACGAGCAGCGCACTGTTTGCGTTTTCTCCGTTTCGCGAAAAATAGCTCATTCCGTTTGTGACAACAGAATTTTCGGAGGAAGCGGACGCTACAACATATCCTCCGGGACACATACAAAAGGTATAAACTCCTCTGTTGTCCCTTGTCTTTACAGAAAGCTTGTAATCAGCCGGGGGCAGACATTTATAGCTTTTGCCGTAACAGCTTAAGCTTATATCTTTTTGAAGATGCTCAATACGTCCTCCTATGGAAAAGGTTTTTCTTTCCATTGGTATTTTTTTTGAATTTAACATTCGCAAAGTATCTCTTGCACTGTGACCGATTGCCAAAATAACATTTTCTGTATCTATTTCCTCCTTTTTGTTATCCTTTTCGTAAACAGCTTTTACAATTTTGTTGTTTTCGATTTTCAAATCGATAAGCTTAGCACCGAAATGCACCTCTCCGCCAAGACGTATTATTTCTTTTCTTATATTTTTGACGGTTTTCATAAGCTTGTCTGTACCGATATGAGGTTTTTTTAAATATAATATTTCTTTCGGCGCTCCGAATTTTACAAACTGCTCCTTTATAAAATTCATACGAATATCATTTACTCCCGTTGTCAGCTTGCCGTCAGAAAATGTACCTGCTCCGCCTTCGCCGAACTGTACGTTTGTAAAAGGGGTAAATTCACCTTTTTCCCAAAAGCTTTTAACCGCTTCATAACGCTTGTCTACGTCTGCGCCTCTTTCTATAACTATGGGATTAAGCCCGTTTTCGGCAAGACACAATGCTGCAAACAAACCTGCCGGACCGCTTCCGACAATCAACGGTCTTTTTATCTCTGTTTTAGCTTTTGGAAATTCATATCTTTCCTGCGACAACACAGAAATATTTTTGTTATTTTTGTATTTGTTTTCATTTTCAACTTCAACGGCAACGGTATAATTAAAGAATATATCAGGTTTTTTTCTTGCATCTGTGGATTTTTGCATTATATTGTAATTTATAATATCGGATATTTTTATTCCTGAGCTTTTTGCTATCGTTTCCTTTGAAAGTTTATCATAAATTGATATTTTAACGTTGTTTACTTTAAGCATTTTTCATCTCCGATGCGGCATTAAGACCTGCAATATATCCGCTTGACCAAGCCCACTGTAAATTAAATCCGCCGCAGTCTCCGTCTATATCAAGCAGCTCGCCCGTTATATAAAGACCTTTTATTTTTTTACATTCAAAGGTTTTGGAATCTATCTGATCGGTGTCAATTCCGCCGGCAGTAACCTGGGCGTTATTCCATGACATTGTACCGGTCACATTCAGCGTAAACGATTTTATTGCTTCACACAGACGTGCAATTTCTTTTTTGTCCAAGGTGTCCGATTCTCTTGATAAAGGAAGTATATTTGCATATTTCATCAAAACAATTCCTATTTTTTTATTCATCATCCCTATGAAATAATTTTCAAGACTTATCTGATGAGATTTTCTGTCGGTAAGAATATCTCTTAAACTATTATAATCTATTTCGGGTAAAAGGTCAAGCTTTATTTTTACGTTTTTATTTATCGAACAGATTCTTGAAATATCAAAAACAGCCGGACCGGACAGACCATAGTCGCAGAAAAGCACCTCGCCAAATGATTTTCCGACAGTTTTATTATCAATAACGGCGCTTACGGCAGCGTCAATTTTTATTCCTTTAAGAGCCTTTACAAATCCGGTGTCGGTTTTTACCTGGACAAGCGAAGGATACAGTTCGGTAGTTTTTAAACCGAGATTTTTTGCAATATCATATCCGCTCCCGTTAGAACCGAGTGAAGGTGAGGCTTTTCCGCCTGCCGAAAGAATAACCCTGTCGGCATCGGCATTCTTTCCGTCATAGGATTTTATTAAAAAGCTATTATTCTTTTTTTCTATTTTTTTGACTTCAAAGTTTGTTACAATTTTTACCTTAAGCTTTTCAAGTTCAAATCTTAAAACATCCAATACAGCAGATGCCTGAAGGCTGTAGGGATATGCTTTTCCTTTATCTTCGACTTTTGTAAGCATACCGATTTCTTCGAAAAACAACATAACGTCATCAACCCAAAAATTTTCTATGGTATTTTTCACGAAGCCGGCATTTTTGCCGTGATAGTTTTTTATCCCTGCATTGATATTCGTATAATTACATCTTCCGTTTCCGGTTGCGAGAATCTTTCTGCCTATTCTGTCGCAGCGCTCAAAAATTGTAACATCGGCACCTTGCCTTGCCGCACTGATCGCGGCGCATATTCCGGAGGCGCCTCCTCCGACTACTGCAATTTTCATCGGTTTTGTTCTCCTTTATCCTCACGGTTCTCCTCTGTAATATCCTTGTCCTCATATTTAATTTCTATGCCTTTTTCGATTCTTTTTTTATTAATAAAATCTTCACACATCATTTTTATAACTCCGGCAATGGGAACAGAGAATAACATTCCGAGGACACCGAAGAATCCGCCGCCGACAGCCACGGCAAATATTACGGTCAGAGGTCTGATTTCCAAAACGTTGTCCATAATTGTCGGACCGATGTAATTTCCGTCTACTTGTTGCAATATTGTAAGAGTGATTCCTGTCCATATAAGCTTAAATATTCCTCCGGTTACCAGAGAAATAATCATGACAAGAATCGTGCTTATGATTGAACCGAAATACGGAATCAAATTCAAAAAACCCACCATAAGTCCGAGAACCAGTGCGTATTTGACTCTTAATGCATAAAGTATTGCAGTTGCCAAAACGGTAATTATCAGTGCATCAATAAGTCGGCAGTATATATATTTTGAAAAAATATCATTTATCTTTCCGAAATATCCGCAGATGCTTTCTGATTTTTCCTCAGACCAAAATACAGCAATAATGTTTTTTATACCATCAACAATTCTTTGCTTATCAATCAGCATATATATTGCGGCAACAAAGGAAATAAACGTGTTTATCACTCCCGATGTTATGTTTATTACTCCTTGTGCATACTTTGAAAATTCAGTCAAATCAAAGGATTTTATATAATCCTCAATTGCCTTTGCGGCACTTAACTTATTGCCGGGCTGTATAATTCTCAAGTCAAGCTTATGCTGCCATTTTTCAATATAACCCATTATTTTATTAATATATGCAGGTGCATTGTTGTATAAATCCAGAACATTTGAATAGAGTTCCGGAACAAGTGCTCTTACAGTAATAACAACAATGATTATTGCTGTAAAAAATACAAAAAATATACTTATTCCTTTACTGTGTTTTTTTAAAACATCATATTTTGAATTATTGATAAAATTTTCAAGTTTTTTTGCCGGCAGATTTACTATATAAGCAATTAAAAAGCCGACAAAAAACGGTTTTAGGATTTCCAAAAAGCTGTATAAATAATTTTTCAGCGAATTAAGATTGTCCAAAGATTTGTATACAATTATTAAAACGAGCAAAAACAAAAACGGCGCTATCCAACTGCTGTATTTCTTCAAAAACTTCATCTGTTTATCCCCTTTAATGTTACTAAATAATGCTCACTGGATAAATGCGATTTTTAATCGCATTTAGAAAAATTATGATTGTTGTCAAAATTTTTCGTGTAAAATCATAGATTTTACATGGTTCGCATTGATTAAGTCTGCTGAAATAAATATTTTGAGAGCATAATATTTATTTCAGCAGCCATTGAATAAAGGAGTTGGCGATACAAAGCAGTATAATCGAAAAGATTATATAAACGCCTCATATTGACAACCCCTTTTATTAATTTTAACTTATTGCTCAATAATTATCAATTGTGCGGTATACGCACCGTTTTGTAAAGACCCTCTTACCGATACGGTTGAACCAACCTTAATGTTTTTCATGGTTTGAGTAGAACCGTTAGAGGTTATAAAGGTTGTTGATGAATCGTTGCAGAAAATTGTTTCTCCGTCAACCTTAATGAACCCCTTTGATGTATTGACAATTTCAACAACACCGGTTATCGGATTTGAAGAAATAACCGGAACGGTAGTATCAATCTTCAATACCACACCGCTTTCCGTTGTGATTTTTACATTATCTCCGACTCTCAGATCATAAAGCGTTGCGGCTTCTCCGCTGCTTGTTATCTTTGTATCGGTCAGTACATCAAAGGTCTGAATTTCATCATTTATTTTAACCTTTATTGTAGGTGCGGATGAAATATTAACCTCTGAGATAACTCCCTCAAATATCTTGTTGTTGGATGTTGCTTTTATTTTTGTAATAACGCCGTATTCCATTGTAATATCTATTCTGTCACCTTTATAAATTTTGGATAAGTCTTCGCGGTCATTATTTTTGTATACATCTATATTGTCATTTAATTTAAACTTTAAGCCGTCGTATTGTTTATCTGTGTGAGATATTGTCAAGTATAAGTCATCTTCAATATCTATTGATTCAACAACAGCCTGCAAAATATAACTATCCTTTTTAAGCACAGACATTCTGATTATCTTATCGTTGGTTACATCAAATTCAACATAGCTGCCAAGAGCAAAATTTCTAAGCTGGGCATTTGAACCGTCTTCATTATACAAAGTTGCCTTAGATGCAAGCTGATAGCTCATTGTTTTATTGCTGTCGGTTTCCTTGAATGTAATAACAGTTCCTTCGCTGTTTGCGGTCGAGCCTTGATAGATTGCTTTATATGTGTTTTCGGCAACTATTTTATTCATATCGATAAATGCCGTTCTTTCGTTAATGTAAGTAAGAGTTGCCGTTGTGTCTGCTGCAAAGCTGTCCTCATCGGACAATTTTCCGTCCATATAGAACTTAGTATATTTGTCATAAGGCACAGCATCCGTTCCGCCTTCGGTATCAACTATTGTAATATTCTTTTTGTCATAATCGATATCCTTTATATAAGGAGATTCTATATATAGATTAATTTTGTTTACTGCACGATGAAGCATAACGGCAATTTGACTTCTTAAAACGCTGCTGTCGGGTGAAAAGCTTCCGTCATCCATACCGTTCATGATTCCCATTTCGCTTACATAAAATACATACTGTGTATAATCGGGGTCGATAAGCTTTGTGTCGGTGTATTCCATATCGGTTAAAACTTCCGCTTTTGCCGTTTCCTCTCCGCACAGAGCTTTTGTTATTATTGCAGCGGCTTCCTGTCTGGGCATAGCCTTATTTGCTTTGTTCGATGACAAATATGTAGAAAGATCGTTTTCGGAGAGTACGCCTCTGTAAAGCATAAATGCAATTTCCTCTTTACCGAAATTGAGCTTCAGATTATCAACGGTATCGCCGTATTTTTCAATTGCATACTCCATAGCTTCCTTATTTTCTTCGCGGCCTGCACCCATGGCTCTTGCAAAAAGGACAATTGTTTCCAATCGGGTAACTTCATTGTCCGGTTTGTATGTGCCGTCAGCATATCCGTTAATATATCCTTCGTCGGCCATTTCTTCAATGTAAGACTTAGCCCATTTATATTTTTCATCGGAAATATCCGAAAACGCAACCTTTGTTCCGCCGGCAGCGAATGCTTCGGTAAAAACAGCAGCGGTCATTGATAATGTCAAAACAATACCCAGTACTTTTTTCATAATCTTATCATCCTCTCATTTATTTTGGTTTTACGACAATAAATGTCTTTTATCTGCAATTTATAATGTTTTATATTAATATATCATATTGATTTTATTTTAGCAATAGTAAAATACAATTTGTATAATTTTTGTAATATTTCTGCAATTGTAATACCATATATTGTATAAAAAGGGCATTATAATTTGTGTTTTACGATTTGTTTTAAGACTTGCTGCCATTCCCGTCTTTAGAAGTTAACACCAGAATCCCGTCTTTAGAAGTTAACACCAGAATTTTTAGACAGAGTCATAATATAAAAACCTTGACAGGGGTTTGACAGTTTGGGGAACTACTTCGTCACAATAAACAAAGTAACCAAGCCAACTTTGGCTTTTTTTATGTCAAATTTTTAAATATATATTTCGTAATGTGGTAATTTGTGATATAATAGTACCAATAAATTTTTTAAGGGAGTTTGTTATGAGATTATCTGTTTCCAAATCAAAAAATGCCACTTCATTTTTTGTTATCCGCTCGATATACAGCGGCGGAAAACGCACATCTGAGGTAGTCGAAAAGCTCGGTAATGAGCAATACATAAAAGACACTTACAATTGTGATGATGCCTATGCATGGGCTAAAGCTTATGTTGATAAGCTCAATAAAGAAGAAAAAGAAAAATGTCATAAGGTGTTAATACCATATTAAAATACAAAAAATATCAATCCAACATCAGGGAGCAACAAATTGAAAGAGCAAGAAATGCACTTGAAAACAACCCTTCCGGAACGGATAAAAAAACTATGACAGATTACAAGCGGTTTATTGCAAAAACCGCTGTTACATCGGACGGAGAGGTTGCCTCAAAAAAATTATATGCAATAGATGAGGGCGCTATTGCAAAGGAAGCTAAATATGATGGCTTTTATGCGGTGTGTACTAATCTTGATGATGACCCGGAAGATATTGTCAAAATAAATCATGACAGGTGGGAAATCGAAGAATCCTTCAGGATTATGAAATCAGAGTTTAAAGCACGTCCTGTGTAATTAAAGAGAGATGACAGAATAAAAGCCCATTTTGTTATTTGCTTTATTGCGTTGTTAATGTACACCGAAAAACCGGATGATTATACAATGGGAAATTCTATCTTTTTTGAAACTGAGGACGCAGGACATGAAGAGGGCTTTAAAGCGCCCGATTTTGCCCATGATATTTCAAAAATGAATTTTATGAAGGATATAGACAAGCCGGAGAATTTTCGCGGTCTTTCTTGTTTCGGACCACATAGGGCATATGAATACGGTGGTCAGGTTGATATTTTAAATGATCACGACCTAACCGAGCTTGAATTAAGAAAACTTATATACGGTATATGGGATTATGTTAAAAACAGCGGAAAATATCCTCAAGCTAAAACCAGACGATTAAAACGTATCTTTGCAAAGGAAGGAACACGTGAATCAAGACGTTTTGTAGGTGATTACATACTTAACGAAAATGATATTGAAAACAAGGTTAATTTCGACGATTCGGTTGCCATAGACGGTTGGCCTATTGCGGATTCACTGCCGAAACAGAGATATTATCTCAAATATGCCTGTTCTCTTCTAAATATTTTTTGGGAGAAACACCTATTTCCTTTTTAAATAACTGACTGAAGGTATATACATCCTTAAACTGAAGAGCATAAGCCGTTTCGCTTACGTTCATATTTTCATTTAACAGCATACTGCATGCTGTTTTCATTAAAATTGTACTTTTATACTTCACGGGTGAAACACCTAAGCATTTTTTAAATAATCGCCGTAAATGCGATTGGCTTATACCGGCAAGCTTTGCAAGCTGTTCAATGTAAATTTTGTTTTGAAAGTTTTTCTCAATATACTGTACGGCAGGAGCAATTTTAATAAAATCGCTGTCTTTATAATTCATTCCCAGAGCGTCACGGCAAATGCACAGAAGTCTGTAGATAAGAGAAATGCTCGTAAGTTTATCATTGTAATATGCATTGTATAGGTTGTCAAACAGTGAATGCAGTTCATGCGAATGGCCGTGAATAATTGACGGATATTCTGCAAATACTGTTTTTTGCGTCTGCGTGGCGGTTACTTCCTCAAGATTAAATTCCAGCTGTATACACTGAGTATCATGAGAAATAATTTCATATGTGTAGAACCCGCCTTCAGGAAGATAGACTATGTCTCCCGATTCTGCATAAATATCATTTTCTCCAAATGTGTAATTATATAACCCACGGACAACATAAAGAAATGATGACGAAGGGCGTTTGTGTATTGTATTACGAAGTATTTTAGGAGAATATTTCATTACAAACACGTTCTTGATTACAGAATCAGCTTCATAGTTATTTTGTTCATATGCCACGACAATCACCCTGCCTTCTTTTTATTACACCTGATAGTATAAATAAAAAGAAGTGTTATGTCAAGATAAATGAGCGAATAATTTAAAAAAAAGTCGTATTATATATTGGAATTATGGGCAAAAAAGCGTACAATTAAGCACAAAGGAGGATTTATGATTGGGTTATTTTTTTATTTTATTCGCTGTATTATGCAACACGGTAAAGGGATACGCTTCAAAGCGTGTGAGCGGCGACTTGCAGACAGTACGCGAAAGCATAAGCTTTAATATTGCAAGAAATGCTATATGCTGTATATTTGCATTTTTATTTGTTTTGATTGAAAATGTAAAGGGATTGTTTAATATTACGCCGCAGGAAACAATTATTTGTACAGTATCAGGCATTGCAATGGCAGTATTTACATGTGCATGGATTCTTGCACTGAAAACAGATGCGTATATGCTTGTAAGTGCATGTGCATCGGCAAGCTTTTCTGTACCCTGTATATTCGGGCTCGCATTTTTGGGAGAAGTCTTTACAGTATGCAAATTTGCTGCATTTATAATGATTTTATGTGCGCTGTATTTTCTTTTGAGATACAATTTCAGTCTTAAAGGCAAGCTTGGTAAACGGCAAATATTGCTGCTTGGCTTGATTTTAATTTCTCAGGGAATAACACAAACAATGCAAAAGTTGTATAATGTATACATACCGGATAAGGAAACAGCGTGTTATACGTTATATATGTTTGTTGTTTCATTTGCGGTGTTGCTGCCTATTTTGCCGTTTTATAAAAAAGAAAAAACAAACGGAGAATGTTCCGTTATAAAAAATAATACAGTATACATTATAATTATGGGATTATCGCTGTTTGCGTCTTCATATTTTCAAACTATTGCAGCAAAGAGCATAGATACTATTGTGATGTATCCTTTATTAAATGTGCTCAACTTGATTGGCGGCAGCATTATGGCGTCATTGCTTTTTAAAGAAAAGATGACCCGAGACAGCATAATAGGAATTATACTTGTATTTTGTGCATTAATATTTTCAAAGTTTTAAATGGTCAGAATAAATTTTTGAATATTGACGAGCTAATAAAGCATGATGACAAGACATTACAATATTTTGGTACAGTAAAAATTATCAGAGAGAAGGAGTTGCTAAAATGAAAAAAATAGGAAGGCTGAAAACATATACGTCAAAGGAATTTGAAAATTCATATGTAAGCATCGGTTTTGAATGTCTGGACAGAGATTTGTTTAATCCCGAAAAATGTTATGATCTTCTTGCGGAAAGCGGAGTGAAATATGCGCGGTGCCAGACAGGCTGGGCAAAATGCGAAAAAGAAAAGGGTGTTTATGATTTTGCGTGGCTTGATTCTATAACGGATAACTTATTGGCACGGGGCATTATTCCATGGTTTTGTGTCGGCTTCGGAAATCCTGTTTATATGCATGACGTTCCTAACCCCACCGCGGTAGGATGTGTGCCGCTTTACTACGGAAAGGAAACCGTTGACGCATGGAAAAACTATGTTTGCGCGCTTGCGGAGCATTACAAAAATCGCGTACAGTACTACGAAATATGGAATGAGCCTGATTTGGAACATTTCTGGTATCCCGGAAAGCCTGACGGCAGTAAATATGCAGAGCTTGTCAATATCACTGCACAGGCTGTTCACAAAAGTCAGCCTGACGCAAAAATCGGAGCGGTTGTTGCTTCGCCGTATAACTTTTATTTTATTGATACATTTTTAAAAAACTCAAAAAAAGAAAATATCGATTTCTTCACATACCATATATACACGAAATTTCCGGAATTAAGTTATGCGCCGATTATGTCGCATCTTCGCCGTCGTTTAGACGCAAATGGCTTATCACATGTAGAATTATGGCAGGGTGAGTCAGGGTATCCCTCATGGGCATATAAGGGACACTGGCTTGTGGAGGACGGCTGCAATGACGAGCGCCCACAGGCGGTTTTTCAGTTAAGACGGTACTTTCTTGATGTTTACAACGGGGCAAAACGCAGTTCCTTTTTTCAGATGGCAGATATGTGGGAAAAACCGTATGTCAAGGCATCGGAGGTTATCAACAAGCCTGCCGCACACGGCATTTTAAATGGGATTACCTATACGCCTAAAAAATCATACGAAACAATCAAGTATCTTGCAGCAATTTTCAGCGGAAATATAATGCCTGCGGAGGAGTATATCCATGTTTTAATCGATACACCGTCTGTGGCAGAACAGCTTTCGTGTGAAACCATGACATTTGTCAGAAACGGAACGGAAGTATACGCATATTATCTTCCTGTAAGCTTAGACAGCAAAAAAATTATTCGCTATAAGGCAAGTGTGCATATATATAAACCTCTTGAAAATCCGATTTTTATTGATCCATATACAGGCGAGGTATTTGATGTATGCAAAGACACAAATGATTTGACGTCCGAAGAAGTATATAATGAATTGCCTATAAAAGATTATCCGCTGATTTTAACGGAAAAAAAGGCATTTGAAATTGTTTGCGAATAAATAATGAACTTTATATAATGACTGCTGAACAATTATGAAACGCAGCCGCGTAGCGGCTTACAGGCGTTTCAGAATTGTTTGGGTGCAATGGTTTTGTTCGTTTTTTTGAGCGCAGTCTTGATTTGTGTATTCGGCTCTTTAATGTTCTTGCCATTGTAGGTGTAGGAATCAGCATCGCAACTTTTATATTAAACCTTTTTACAGGAATGTATATGGGGGCAATAATCAGCGCAGTTCTCACCATACTTTTGGCAGGACTTTTGATTTCTACATATAAAACAGGAAAGCATCAGATAGGATATACTGTTACCATTGTAATCATTTTTATGATTTTATTTCCACTGATGTTTTTTTGAGTCAGGTGATTATAAGAGTGGTATGCCGTCAATGTTTATCTTTGCGGTTCTTTTACCGCTTTGATGTTGGAATGGAAAAAGGCTGTTATGCTTGTGCAGCAAGCTAAAAAGACAACAAAAAACCGAAAGGTCTTACAGAATATTTCAAATTCTATAAGACCTCTTGGTATGGTAGCGGTAATTGGACTTGAACCAATGACACCTCGGGTATGAACCGAGTGCTCTAGCCAACTGAGCCATACCGCCGTATCGACAATAAAAATATTATACCATAATTTTATTGATTTGTCAATAGTTTTTTTGAAAATTCTTTTTAAAATTGCATAATTTTTGTTAGAAAAATTTGTTACTATTCAGGTATAAATTATTGTTTATCACTATGTGTTAGCAGCATTATTTTCAAAAAAGCTAAACAATTCAACTAAACTTCTTTGACTGTTGTCTAAAAAAGAACGCAAAACTTGAACCGCCCAACCAAAGAGCATAGTCTAAAGGGGGCAATGCATTATGCGAGTTGCGCAACTGCAAAGCAGTTGGCGCATGTTTGAGCTATAGAATACTGATACGGGTGTGAAACCCAAAAGGGGATACATAAGGGGAACACCTTATGTGCCTTTTGGTACTTTTGGGCAAACAAAAGTACATATATTTCAACATATAACGTTGCAGGCAATAAAAATCAGCGGATTAACACTTGTTATTTTAAATAATTACACATCTAAACAATAATTTATACCTGAATAGTAACCCCGATATTGAAATTATTTTACCGATTTTTATTTTTCTGTTGATATATTAGTTTATTTATGGTATAATCTTTTTATTACAAAAATGTAAAATATGTATATGATACTGCTTTAAGCGGCAGGATGAAACGGAGAAAAAATGAAGTATACTGTTGATGATTTAATTAATATTATGATTAAGCTGCGCTCGGAAAACGGATGTCCGTGGGACAAGGTACAAACTCACGAAAGTATAAAAAGATCAATGATCGAAGAGGCGTATGAGGCAGTTGAGGCGCTTGACAACAAGGATGATAAAATGTTTGCCAACGAATTGGGAGATGTTCTTTTGCAGGTGGTGTTTCATGCAAGAATAGCGGAGGAAAGAGGAGCTTTTAATTTTGATGATGTTGTGTATGAAATATGCAATAAGCTTATAGAAAGACATCCTCATGTGTTCGGAACAATATCGGCAGAGAATGAGGACAAAGCGCTGGACGTATGGGAAAACAGCAAGAAAAAAGAAAAAAATCTGAAAAGCTATACCGATGCTCTCAAAGATGTGCCGATAAATTTTCCTGCGCTCATAAGAGCGGAAAAGGTGCAGAAAAAAGCAAAAAAGGCAGGATTTGACTGGGACAGTGCGGACGGAGCATTACAAAAGGTATACGAGGAACTTGAAGAGATAAAACAGGCACAGAAAAATAAAAATCAAGATGAAATTGACGAGGAATTCGGAGATTTTCTTTTTGCTGCGGTAAATGTCGGCAGATTTTTGAATTCGGATCCCGAAATATGCCTTACAAATGCAACAAATAAATTTGTCGGAAGATTTGAAAAGATGGAGGCATTGGCAAGGCAAAGAAATGTGGATTTGAAGGAGCTTTCGTTGGAAGAGCTTGATAATCTGTGGAACAAGGTTAAAAGTGAAGAGTGATAAACCGTTCCTTTTTAATTTGTTACATTTTTATTAATTAATTCAAAAAGCTATTGGAATAAATAAAAAAATATAGTATAATATAAGGTGTGAGTTGTTTTAAATATTACGGAACGGAGGGATTTATTTGGAACAGGTTTTTGATTATTTATCAAAGTTTATACAACTGCTGAAGATAACGGATATAATAGATGTTGCCATAGTGGCAATTCTTGTATATCAATTGCTTAAAATGATACGCGAAACAAGAGCATTGCAGCTTGTTAAGGGTATTGCAATACTGTTTTTGCTTGTACCGATAAGTGCGTGGATGAATCTGACGGCGGTAAACTACATATTAAAAAATGTAATGCAGATAGGTCTGTTCTCTATTGTCGTAATATTTCAGCCTGAACTGAGAAGTCTGCTTGAAAGAGTGGGACGTTCCAAGGTGGGAAAGCTTATTGATTTTGCTTCTCCGCAGATGGAAGAAAGCAAGATTCAGCAATTAATAGATGAAATAGTAACGGCGACGGTTAATCTTTCCACGTCAAAGACAGGCGCTTTAATTGTATTTGAAAGAGAAACAAAGCTGGGGGATATAGTAAAATCCGGTGCGGTATTAAATGCGGATGTATCTTCTTCGTTGCTTGAAAATATTTTTGTGCCGAATACTCCTTTACATGACGGTGCCGTTATAATAAGAGGAGATAAGATACACACTGCTGCCTGTGTTTTGCCGCTTACATCAAATACAAATCTTTCAAGAGAGCTGGGCACACGTCACAGAGCGGCACTGGGTATGAGCGAGGTGTCGGACGCAATGGTTGTTGTGGTAAGCGAAGAAACCGGAAAAATTTCCATTGCACTGAACGGCAGCCTTACAAGAAATCTGAACGGAGATACTTTGAAAAAAGCTCTTGAGAGAGCGTTAACTCCAAAAACCTCATCTTCTGAATTAAATAAGATTAAGTTCTGGAAGGGGGTATCAAAATGAAACCGATAAAAGGATCAAAGAAGAGTATATCAAAATTTATTTCGGTGCTAATAGCGGTTATTATTTGGATGTTTGTTATCTATGCGGAAAACCCGTCGCTTGATGAAAATATAAAAGCAATAGACGTTCAGCTTTTACATGAAGATGTACTTAATGATAATGATTTAATGGTGATTAATAAGAATTCAATCTCTGATGCATCTATTGTTATAAGAGGAAAACGTCAGGACTTGATTTCGGTAATGGGGAATATATCGGCAAGCGTGGACTTGTCGCAGATTAACGAACCGGGCGTTTATAAATTACAGCCGGTTTTTGATATACCGTCAAATGCCGTATATATTTCAAAGCGAAATACACAATATATAGAGGTTACGGTTGAAGAAATGTCCGGAAAGCTTGTCAATGTTGTAACCGTTAAAAATAATCAGGATAAGAATAAATCGTTTATTGTCGACTCGGTGCCGGAAAAAAGCGCAATCTATGTAAAGGGCTTTCATGAGGATATTTCACGGATTGATCATGCTGCGGTTTATATCGATGTGGCTTCGATGTCGCAGACTAATTCGACCAGCTGCCCTTATGTTTTCGAAGATGAAAACAATTCGGAAATTCTGCCGCTTAACGAGCTGTTTTTCGATAAAAACATAAGTGTGAAAAATAACGTATATGATAAGGTTTCGCTTGATGTAAATATTACGATACCGATTGATGTTGATAATAAATATACCGTAGAACTTCTTTCGCAGGAGGTTGAAAAGGTTGATGTAGGAATTATGTCACCGGAGGGACGGAATGTTCAAAGCCTTGTAACGGAAAGTGATTTCGGTGAGCTGTCAAAGGGAACAGGAAAGTATAAGGTTAAGATTATATGCCCTGACGGAATTTATCTGCCTGCCGAAAACAAATACGTTACGGTTGAGCTTGAGGTTTTTGAAAGGGAAGAAAAGACTTTGGAAGTACCGTTAAACGTAAAAAATTCAAAGAATAAAAATTATACCTTAACCAATAATACGATACAGGTTGAAATTTCCGGACCTAAAGAAAAATTGACCTCCGATAATATAAGTGCGGAACTGAATCTTGATTCGGTAATGGGCGGAGGCGAGCAGATTGTAAGCGTTAAACCTTCAACAAAAGAAAAGGACATTACAATTGAGAATAAAGAAGTATTTGTTAATGTTATTATAGATGAATAATGCGGAATAACATATTATATATTGTATAAAACGGAGAGTGAGAATATTGTCAGATATTTTAGTAAGGGGCAGCTCAACAGACGGAGCGATAAGAGTATTTGTTACCATAACAACCGATTTGGTCAATGAAGCGCAAAGAATACACAAGACATATTCCACGGCTACTGCGGCTTTGGGCAGAGTGCTGACTGTTTCTGCAATAATCGGAGCAGGAATGAAAAACGATACCGATTCCACAACGATTCAATTTAAAGGGGACGGTCCTATCGGAAGAATCGTGGCTGTATGCAATAATAAATCGTTGGTATGGGTATATTTTTTAAATCAATATGTTGACATTCCGAGAAAGAAAAACGGCAAGCTTGATGTCGGAGCGGCT
>JAXEIW010000006.1:0-13511 GCA_034101885.1 Clostridia bacterium
CATTTAACTGTTCCTCAACGGATGACGCACTTTTTGTTTTTCATAATAAGTACTGCGATAAGATAAAAATGCTGTATTGGAATACAGAAGGCTTCTGTCTTTTGTATAAGCGAATTGAAAAAGGTAGATTCAGATTCCCTACCCAAATAGATTCACCGGTCTATACAATAACAGAGGAAGAGCTTTTATGGCTGCTTCACGGGCTTAAAATTGAAGATATACGTCATTACAAAAAAGTTGTTTCCGAACAATAAATTTAATGTAAAGAAAGTCTTAACAATTGGCTTTCTTTCTTGTTTTTTACGGGAAAATATGGTATAATTAAAGTCAGAAAAAGCGATTAAAGGAGCAGATTTTAATATGAATAATCAAAGAACAATAATTGAACTTGAAGCACAGATATCTGCTCTTAAGAAGCAATTAAAAAACATTGCACAGGAAAGTAAAAAGAAGGAAGAAAAGCTGACTTCTGAAATAAATATATTAAAAGAAGAAAATAACAATCTGATGAATTTGCTTAAGCTGAGTAAAAAGAAAATGTTCGGAGCGTCTGCCGAAAAGGTTGCACAGGCTTATGGGCAAATATCCCTGTTTAATGAAGCTGAGCAGGAAAGAACTGTTTTAACACCGGAGCCTAAAATAGAAGAAGTAGTAATTCCTGAGCACACAAGAAAGAAAAAGCGCAGCTATGATGAAATATATAAGGATTTGCCGGTTGAGGAAGTAGTATATGATATACCGGAAGAAGCTAAAAATTGCAGCAAGTGCGGAGAACCTCTTACATTCCTCAAATATGAAACAAGACGTGAAATTAAGATGATACCTGCACAGGTAAAGGTTGTAGAACACAAGAAGGCAGTATATGTATGCAAAAACTGTGATAAAACAGGAACGGAAGGAACATTTATTGCTGCTGAAGCACCAAAGCCGCTAATAGAAAAAAGCCTTGTATCCGCAAGTATGCTTTCGGAAATAATAAATCAGAAATACTGCATGGGAGTGCCTTTGTACCGTCTTGAGTCATATTTTAAAAATATGCAGATAAATCTTACAAGACAGACTATGGCAAATTGGATCATATCGGCATCAAATCTTACGAAACCTATTTATGACGAGATGAAAAAAGAGCTTGTAAGCGCAAGAATAATTCATGCTGATGAAACAGAGCTTGAAGTATTAGCAGAGCCTGAAAGAAGACCGCAGACAAAATCATATATGTGGGTATATACAACGGGAAAGTCCGAGGATAAGAATATCATATTGTATGATTACAAAGAGGGC
Organism: Clostridia bacterium; assembly: GCA_034101885.1. Taxonomy (GTDB): domain Bacteria; phylum Bacillota; class Clostridia; order UBA1381; family UBA1381; genus RGIG1988. The sequence continues at coordinate 1,282 of JAXEIW010000006.1, forward strand.
AGAAGCGGAAAATATGCCGCAGAATTTTTAAAAGGGTTTACCGGATATGTCCACTGCGACGGATGGAACGGATATGATAAGGTTGAAAATATAAAACGAGTTGGCTGTTGGGCACACGCACGAAGATATTTCAAGGAAGCGATAAATGTGCAGGCAAACATCAAGGATTATTCAACCGTTGCGGGGCAGGGATTTTTGTGGATAGAAAAAATATTTTCTACCGAGGATAAAATAACGGATGCCGAAGAAATAAAGAAAATACGTGAAACAAAAGGAAAAGAAGCTGTAGACGGTTTCTTTAAATTTTGCGAAACAGCGGAAGCTTTACCGAAAAGTCTGACGGGTAAGGCTGTTTCGTATGCAATAAATCAAAAAAACAATTTAATAAGATATCTTGAAAATGAAAACCTTGAAATGACAAATAACAGGGCAGAAAGAGCTGTTAAACCGTTTGTAATCGGTCGAAAAAACTGGTTATTCTGCAACTCTCCCGGAGGAGCAACAGCTTCGGCAAGATTGTATTCGATAATTGAAACAGCAAAAGCAAATAATTTAAAAATTTATGATTATCTGGTATGGCTGTTTGAAAATATACATATTCTGCCGAAAACAGAATTGCTGCCATGGAGCAGTAAGATTCCACCCAATATACGCAAGGGTTAGGGGATGCCGAATGGCATCCTTTTTTGGTTCGAACATTTACAGTGCGTATCATTTGACGCTTACCTTACTAATAAAAAATATGCTGTTTAAAATAAAATGCATATTAATCGGCTTTATCAATTGTTTCCGAAAAAGCAAAACCCCCGAAAAAACAATAAATTCGGGGAGTTTGTTTAATATTGGAATGGTGAACCATCGGAGATTCGAACTCCGGACAACTTGATTAAAAGTCAAGTGCTCTACCGCCTGAGCTAATGGTCCATATACTTGGCAGGGATAGCAGGACTCGAACCTACGAAATGCCAGAATCAAAATCTGGTGCCTTACCGACTTGGCTATATCCCTAAATGTGGGGTGGGTAGTGGGATTCGAACCCACGACATTCAGGACCACAATCTGACGCTCTAACCAGCTGAACTATACCCACCATATAAGTTAAATATGGCGCGCCTGAAGAGATTCGAACTCCTGGCCCACTGCTTAGAAGGCAGTTGCTCTATCCAACTGAGCTACAGGCGCATATGGAGCGGGTGATGGGAATCGAACCCACACGACCAGCTTGGAAGGCTGGGATTCTACCATTGAACTACACCCGCATATTCAGTTTTAACCGGCTCTCACCAGCTGACTAATATATTATAGCACAACCATTCATGTTTGTCAATACTTTTTATAATATTTTTTTATTTTTTTCTCTAAAATTTTACAGTTATTCTTTTTTCACAATAAAAATAAAAAAACAGTATAATGAAACAGCAAAGTATGCAATCAAACTCAATAATATTCCCGATGGTGTAATTAATCGGAAATATTATTGAACATATTGATTGTAAAATCAGGTGTTTTTCGCCGTATTAATGACGGGAACATCTTTATTTTTGTTATATTGCGCTGATGATTTAAGGCAGGAATAAATCAGTCGTTTATTCTCGTTCCGCATTTAGGACAAAAAACGCTGTCCTTGCTTACAACAGCACCGCATGAACCGCATATAACGGATTTTTTTAGTTCGGCTATTTTTTCTTTCAGCTCATTCACATCTTTTTTGAGATTTTGAATCTGTTCGCATTGAGCGGTTATTTCTTCACCAAATTCGGCGCCGTTTTCATATTCTTCATATATTTTTGAGCCCAGCTCCGCGAGAATTTCATTAATTCTGCTTTCAATACCGGAGAGTGTATAAGAATACTTGGTTTGTTCAATTGCACCCTTTGTTTTCTTTACGGCAACGTTTGTTATTTTTTCTGCCCCGTCAATTACCTTTGCGGCACTTTCCTTTACTTTATCAAAAATATCATCCATGTTACACACACCTTTCTTATATTATAACCGTAACTATCGATTTTTATTACATTTATTATATCATTATATGCAATAAATGTCTATAGTGTTTTCATTTTTTTTGTTTTTTTGTAATTAAATAGAAATGGAATATTGTGTGCGTTTATATCTTTGTATACTTTTTTAAAAATCGGCAGAGGACATGGGGAGATCTTGAGGGAATCTGTTTTGGGGAAGTGTGCCCACATTTGTGATTCCGTCAGTAACAGTAAAATTAACGGTATAATCTCCCAATGTAAAGGTATAGTTTTCTCCGGTTTTAAGGTCTTGGGAGCTTATTGCTGCAGATTTATAATTAACAGTCGGTGTAAAAGATAGAACTACATTACCTTTTGAATCTGTAACGGTGTATCCTGTACCGCCGGTCATTGTTTGGTTTATATTGATATTGACAATATTTTGTCTTTTTGTTTCGGAGGGGCGATAGGAAGCATAACCGTTAACAACAGCCTGAACAGTACCCCCGGTTATTATTAAACCATAATTGGGATCAAGGGCTGTATCTCCGCCTCCCGATGCCTGCGATTCAAGGGTAAGATTACCGCCGTTAATTGTTAAGTATCCGTTTGAGTCAAGACAGTCGGTTTTTGCTGTAATATGGATATTACCGCCGTTGATTGTCATAGCTCTGCTTGTGTCGTTGGCGTTTGTTCCGCCATCCATAGGCATATCGCCCATTCCGACTTTATCCGGTCTTGCAAATCCGTTTTCGTGTACTTGAGGCATCATATTTTTTTCTCCCGACGTTTCTTCGGGAGGCATGAGAGAACCATCGGTGGGACGTTGAGGAGGCTGATTCATATTTTCTCTTTTAAAATTTTGAGTATTGTTGGCATTTTGAAGCAAATCCTTCATTGTTGCTGTTGTTATATCAAGATTTTGTGTATATTTTGACAGCATATCTGTATAATTAATCGATTCCGTGTTTCCTTTGCCGCCAAAGTTTGTTCCACCGCCGAGATTGAAACCGTCGTCGGATGCCTTAATATCTATATTACCGCCGTTTACGGTAAAGCGTTGTTTTGCTTCGAGCCCTTCGGTAGATTTTGATACATTGATTGTTCCGTCATTTATTGTTAAATCGAGCATACATTTTACGCCCTTGGCATATTCAGAGTTGAGTGTTAAAACACCCGAATTTATTGTCAGATCTTTTTCGCTTTTTATACAGTGATCGGTAGAGTTAATTGTTATTTTTCCTCCGTTAACAGTCATATATCCATCTGATTTCAGTCCTATTGCGGAAAGAATATTATCCTCGGTATCGGTCATGACGGGAAGCTCTTTGATAATATCGGTGACCTTTCTGTTAAGAAAATCTTCGTTTTTTGTATCATATCCAAGACTTTGAAGGACAGCTTCAATATTATTTTTTCTCATCATCCCAAAATCTTGATTTTCGGATATTTCCGTTCTTTTGCCGTCATAAGCAGTTGTTATATCAAGATTCATACTTTCTCCGATATTAAGGTAAAATTCCGACTGTATACCATCGTTGTATGCGGTTATAATTAGATTTCCGCCATTCAGATCCGCACCGTCATTAACATGAATACCGTCCTGTGCAGCATCGATTTTAATATTTCCGGAACGCATTTCAAAGGTGTCGTTTACGCGAATACCGTCATTGCAATTACTTTTTATTGTAAGAAAACCGCTGCCCTGTATATCCAGATCGTCTTTTGCATACAGAGTTGCTTTTAAATCGGGATTTTCGTATATACTGCCGTCTTCAAGATAATTATTGCTGTCGGGAGCCAATTCCAAGAAGGCTTTAAGGCAATCCTTAAAATATATGGCAGGCCCGTCGGAACAGGTTATTGATGTATTGTCAAGAATTAATTTTACTTTTTCTTCGGTATTTACGGTAATACGTCCGTTTTCGGCAGTCCCTGTAACAGTAAAAATGCCGCCTTTTGTTATTTTTATTTTATTACCTTCAACGGTGATTCCGTCGCCGCTTACGGAAAGGGTATCAAGATTGACAGTTCCTTTATTTGGTTTCCATGAGGTATCTCCGCTGTCTTCTGTTTCGCTGTCAATATGTCTGTCACTTATCGTTACGGTTTTTGTTGTTTGATCCCATTCGGTAACTTTATCAAATGCATCGGCAACATATCTTATGGGAACCATTGTAAAATCATTTTTTATTTCGGGAGCAGCATCACAAGTGTATATATCTTTTCCGACCTCCATTATAGATGAACCTATTTTTAAAATAATTTGTGAGCCGTCGGATTTTGAAGAAGTGATTGTTTGTGTTTCTGAATCCCAGTCTACCGATGCTCCGAGGGCTTCGAATACGGCTCGCAGCGGAACATAAGTTCTGTCATTTTCTATGTACGGTTCGGCATTGCATTCAAGCTGACGGTCATTTACTATTATTGTAATCGAATCGGCAAATACCGGATTGTAATTTAAAATTCCGTAAATGAATCCCGCCGCAATTGTTGCAGCTGATAATAATGAGATTGTTTTTTTCATAGTAATCCTCCATTCCGCCGCCATGCGGCAGCACAAATCCAACGTGGAAGAGATGCGCCGCTTATCTTTCACGTTATTCCTCCGTTCTTTTTACTTTTTTGTTTGTTCTTAACATAAATCTATACAATCGGAACTATTAAGGGAGCTGACATAACTTATAAAAAAAGAAACGTAAAATCCGATCCGGACTTACGCTTCTGCTGCTCGATCACCTACATATTATCATAAGTTTTAGAATAATTCAAGATTTGGCTGACAAATTTTATAAATTATTTACAAATTTAATATAATATGTTTATTTTTATAAAAATCAAATAACAATGAATAATCTTTTTTAAGCCATGAGGCAATGAATTACGATTTTACGGGAAAATCAGGTGTAGTCTGATGCCATAGGAATACTGAAAGTTATATTTTGGGATATACCGTTATTGTTTCGACACCGTTCAATGCTTTTTCAATTAATTCTTCAACATTCAGTCTTGCTTCGGACTTTTCTATAAGTTTAAGCTTGGGATTTGTTGTAGGGTGCTTTGGAGTAAATATGGTACAGCAGTCCTCATATGGCAGAATAGATGTTTCAAAAGCGCCTATTTCGCGGGATCTTTCGACAATTTCTTTTTTATCCATTCCGATTAAAGGACGCAAAACAGGCATATCAACAACGCTGTTTGTAACATTTAAGGCGGCAAGAGTCTGACTTGCAACCTGACCGACGCTTTCACCGGTAATCAATGCAATTGAATTGTTTTTTTGTGCTATTTTTTCGGAAATGGACATCATAAATCTTCTCATAATCAAAGTCATATGTTCCTCGGGACAATTATCTCTGATTGCAAGTTGAATTTCGGTAAAAGGAACAATGTGAAGATTTATTTTTGATGTGTATCTCGCAAGAATTGAAGCAAGGTCGATAACCTTTTCTTTTGCTCTTTCGCTTGTATAGGGGAAGCTAAAGAAATTAACCGCGTCAATCTCAACTCCTCTTTTTGCAATCATATGTCCGGCTACCGGGCTGTCAATACCGCCTGACAGCAAAAGAGTTGCCTTGGAGCCTGTGCCGATAGGCATACCGCCCTGACCGGCAATTTTGTGCTGTTCACAATAGATGTATGCCGCATCGTCCCGAACTTCAATTTTTACGGTAACCTCTGGATTGTGTACATCGCAAATTAATCCGTTGAGGGTATCGTCCAGATAGCCCCCTACATCCATGCTTATTTCAACAGAGGTAAGAGGAAAATGCTTGTCGGCTCTTTTTGCCTCTACCTTAAATTTTTTGCCGGGAAGCAAATCGTTTTTGCAGTATTCGGCAGCGCCTAACCTTATTTCATTCATATCCTTTTCATATACGCCTGCCTTTGTAACAGACACAATACCGAAAACCAATGAGAGTCGTTCGCATATTAAATCGATTTTGTCATTGTTTTCGGGGGTGATATAAATTGTTGCCTGCGCCATATGCATTTTGATATTATCTATATTTCTTACGGCGTTTCTGATGTTATCCATAAGAATTTTTTCGAATTTCGGACGATTTCCGCCCTTTAATATTATTTCTCCGTATTTAACCAGTATAATTTCTCTCATATTTATATTTGTTTACTCCCTTCAAAAATATAAAGCGTAAGAATTTTTTCATGTTTTATTTTCTTACATACTTTCTTATATTGAATACCTCTTGTTTTAATGCTTCGATAACATAATCCATATCTTTAAATGTAAGCTCATCGGAAAAGCTGAAGCGTACGGCACTGTCAATTTCGTCATGAGAACAGCCGATTGCCGATAAAACATGACTTGGTGCGGGTTTGTTGGTTGAACAGGCAGAGCCTGTTGAAACATAAATATCATGCATTTCAAGAGAATGTAACAATATTTCACTTCTCAGTCCCAAAAAGGAAACGTTTAAAATATATCCTGTCTGTGTATCATCCTTTGATTCATTTATTTTTATTCTGTCAATATTTTCCGAAATACCTTTTTTTAAATAATTTCTCAACTCGCATATGTGTGTGATGTCATATGACAGTATGTCTTCTGCTGCCTGTGAAAATGCGGCAATACCTACTACGTTTTCGGTGCCGGAACGAATGTTTTTCTGCTGACCGCCGCCGTTTATAAGAGGTGAGATATTTATGTTGTCTGCTATATATAAAATTCCCGTGCCCTTTATACCGTGTATTTTATGACCGCTTGCCGAAAGTAAATCGATACCCCATTGCTTGGGCTTTATGGGAATTTTTCCGTATGCCTGTACAGCGTCGACATGAAGAACGGCCTTTGGAGATTTTTGTTTCATGAAGAATTTAAGCTTATCAATAGGCATAACGGAACCAATTTCATTGTTTACTGCCATGATACTGACAAATATGGTATCATCGGTCAGAGCGTTTTCAAATTCCTGTAAGCTTATAACTCCGTATTTGTCGGGTTTAAGATATGTTACGCAAAAGCCCTCGTCCTGAAGCATTTTAAAGGGAGTAAGAACAGACGGGTGTTCTACTGCGGTTGTTATAATATGCATTCCCTTTTTTCTGTTTTGTCTGCAATATCCGAGTATTGCGGTGTTGTTTGATTCCGTGCCGCCTGAGGTGAAATAAATATTTCCGGGATTTACCGAGATTACTCTTGCGGCGTTTTCGCGTGCTTTTTTTATTATACCTTCGGAGTTCATTCCCAAACGGTGCATACTTGACGGATTGCCGAAATTCTCCATGGCTTCGTATACCGCTTTTTTGACGTTTTCCGATGGCTTTGTAGTGGATGCATTATCCAAATATATCATTTTAATCTCCATTCCGCCGCCTTGTGGCAGCATAAATCATAACGTGGAAAAGGAAGCAGGCAGATAACTGTTTAAAAAAAACCGGATTATAGAAGAAAAAACAGTGAAATGCGCAGCTTTTTTTGAGTAAGTCTTTCCCATATATTATATTGTATTATATAACACATAAATTATTATGTCAATAATTATAAGAGGGATTGGAAACAAATTGTCATAATACGAATAAATTCAGCTGCTTTTAATAAAAAAATTCGGACAATTATTTTCTTAAAATGAAAGTCGGAGCTGATAAAAATATGAGGAGTCGATATTTAAAAATCGACTCCTTAAATATTTATCCGTTTAAAAGATTCTTAAATTCACCCTCTGTTGCGGCAAGCTCGTTATAAGTACCTTCCTGAACAATTTTACCGTTGTCAAAAACCAAAATTCTGTCAACATTTTTTATGGTAGACAATCTGTGTGCTACGATAATAACGGTATGAGTTTTCATAAGTTCCTCCATTGCCTGCTGAATATGTCTTTCCGAAATATTATCAAGGGCGGAGGTTGCCTCATCAAATATCAAAATATCCGGATTGCCGAGAATAGCTCTTGCAATGGCAATTCTTTGCTTTTGTCCGCCGGAAAGCCCCAAAGCACCGTCACCGACGACTGTATTCCAGCCATGCTGAAGATCGTTTACAAATTCGTGTACATGGGCAATTTCCATTGCCTTCATTACTTCTTGATTTGAAGCGTCAGGTCTTGCAATCAATACATTATCCCAAATTGAACCGTAGAATATAAAAGGATTCTGTGGGACAACACCAAAGGTAATTCTGAGATCGTGAAGAGAATATTCTCTGACATCTCTGCCGTGAACAAGTACCTCGCCGGCGTTGGTATCATATAATCTCATAGCCAGCTTTGTAAAGGTACTTTTACCGCTTCCGCTTCCGCCTACCAATGCAACGCTTTCCTTGTATTTTATATCGCAGTTGAAATGCTCGAATATTGTCTTGTTGTCGTATCCGAAGGTTACGTCCTTAAAGGAAATACATGGTTTGTTATTATTTCTTGCGCTTTCTTTTTCAACAGCAATATTTCTTGTATGATCCTTATCTATTTCGGGAGTCGATGTGTCGGTGTCTAAAATCTGCATAATTTTGTATAGTCCTGCTTCGGCGGAGGATTTCTGCAGACCGATATTAAGCCAGCTTGTAAGTATGGCAAGGATGGTTCCCATGCTTGATAAGAAGGCATACAAAATACCGACCGACATACCTCTGTACACGCATGAAAATGTGCCTACAAGATATACAACGGCAGTTCCCAAATATTGAACAAATTCAGGCTTCATGCTTTCGGCTGTTTGACGGAAGCTTGCTTTAACTCCTTTTTCGTACATATTGTAAATAAAGCTTTTAAAGACATTGAAAATATTGTCCTCAATTGAATAAAGCTTAATTGAATCCATTCCGTTTAAGGTATCGTTAAGATAATGGCTTGCCTCGGTTTCGGTTTTTATGTAATCTTTAAATACCGTTCTTATTTTCTGTCTTGAAACAAAGTTGAAAATTGCCATGATTAATGCGGTGGCAAGCAAAATTATCGTCAGCATCCAGTCATACATGGCAAGAGCGGTTATAGATATTATAAAGGAAACGACCTGATAAGGAACGCTTATAAACATTTGATTCATATAGGTTTTTATGTTTACCATAGGTGAACCCATAATGCAGTTAAAGAGCTCTCCGACAGATGTTTTATCATAAAATCTCATGCACATATGCTGAACGTGAGCAAAAAAGTGTGACCGCAGATTAAACAGACAGCCTTCAAGACTTTTAAGCATATTAATAAAGGCAAGACGCCACAATGAAATACGGGTTGCGGCCAATATAAGGTATACAATACACATACCCATAACATATTTGATTTTGCCGTCGGGTGATAGTGCATTATTTGATATACCGTCATCAACAATGTATTTTATAACAAGGGGCTGGAGTGCTACGCACACACCTACAATAATCGCTCCGAGCATGGTTATAACAAGCTTTTTGTAGTACGGCTTGATATATTTATGCATATATTTCCAGAACCCTTTGTATGTTTTTTCCTTCTCCATGATGCCAAATCCTTTCTGATTTAAATAATAAATTTTACAGTCTTTGGATAATATTTTTCTTTCTCGTAGAGAGTATAATTTAAATTATCTAAATTGTCAATATCTTTGGGCATAGTGTAATATTAATGTAATATTAACAATAAACCAAATGGCATGACGTTAAAAATCCATGCAATATATCTGCATGGATTTTTAAAAAGTTCCTGTTATTCAAGTTCAAAAGCACCTGTATACAACTGATAATACTTACCTTTTTCGGCAATAAGCTTTTCGTGGTTTCCGCGTTCAATGATTCTTCCGTTTTCAAGAACCATGATTACATCTGAATTTTGTACCGTTGAAAGCCTGTGGGCGATAACAAATACCGTTCTGCCCTTCATCAGTGAATCCATTCCTTTTTGAACAATGGCTTCCGTTCTTGTGTCGATGCTTGAGGTAGCCTCGTCGAGAATCATAACCGGAGGATCGGCAACTGCGGCTCTTGCAATTGAGATAAGCTGTCTTTGCCCCTGCGACAGACCCGAACCGTCTCCGCTTAATACCGTGTCGTAACCGTCGGGCAGCATTTCTATAAAGTCATGCGCATTTGCAAGCTTTGCCGCGGCAATAATTTCTTCGTCCGTTGCGTCAAGCTTACCGTATCTGATATTCTCCTTAACCGTTCCGGTAAATAAATTTGTATCCTGCAATACTATGCCGAGAGAACGGCGCAAATCGGATTTTTTTATTTTATTTATGTTTATATCATCATATCGGATTTTACCGTCATCAATATCATAGAATCTGTTTAAAAGGTTTGTTATGGTAGTTTTTCCCGCACCTGTTGCGCCTACGAAAGCAACCTTTTGACCCGGTTCGGCATACAGAGAAATATCATGAAGTACGGTTTTTTCGGGAATATATCCGAAATCAACATCGTGCATTGTAACATTTCCCTTTAATTCGGTATAGGTTAACGTGTTATCACCGTGAGGATGCTTCCATGCCCACATACCTGTTCTTTCCGATGTTTCGGTAAGCTCTCCGTTTTCGTATTTTGCGTTTACAAGAGTTACATAACCGTTATCCTGTTCCGGTTTTTCGTCCAAAAGCTCAAATATTCTTTCTGCTCCTGCCAATGCCATAACAATTGAATTAAGCTGCTGTGACATTTGCGATATGGGGTTAGAAAAGCTTTTTGATAACATCAGGAAGGAGGTAATAACACCTATGGTAACGGTTCCCATTCCCTTTATTGTAGGATTGGGGAAGTTTGAAATGGCTAAAATGCCCCCGAGAATTGCAATCAGAACATATTGCAGATTTCCGATATTTCCCATGATAGGCATAAGTATATTTGCAAATTTGTTTGCAAAGGTTGCGTCCTTGCATAATTCTTCGTTAAGACGGTCAAACTCCTTTTCCGATTCTTCTTCATGACAGAAAACTTTTACAACCTTCTGACCGTTTATCATTTCCTCAACATAGCCGTTTACCTTTGCCAGTGATTTTTGCTGAAGAATAAAGTATTTTCCGCTTTTTCCTCCGATTTTACCGGCAATCATAAGCATAATAACTATTACTGCAAGAACCAGTACGGTCAAGGGTATGCTTAGCGAAAGCATTGCAAAGAAAACCGAAATGACGGTAATCATAGATGAGAATATTTGCGGAATACTTTGCGAAATCATTTGTCTTAAGGTATCGGTGTCGTTGGTGTAGTAGCTCATTACATCACCGTGGGTATGGGTGTCGAAGTATTTTATCGGAAGAGTCTGCATATGAGCAAACATTTCATCTCGTATTCTTTTTAAAACCCCTTGCGAAATATAGACCATTATCAGATTATATAAATAAACCGAAATGATTCCTATTATATATATTAATGACATCTTCATAATCGCACCGAGCAGGGGAGAAAAGTCTGTTGAACCCGATACAAGCATAGGCGAAATATAATCGTCAATCAGACTTTGAAGAAATACAGAACCCTTAACGCCGGCAAGTGCGCTTAAAATTATACATATTAATACAGCAAAAAACTGAAGCTTGTAGTTTATAAAGATATAATCAAGCAGCCTTTTTAAGGTTTTTTTGATGTTTTTAACCTTTTGGGGAGGACGTTTAGGCGTATTGTTTGTTTTATTCATTGCCGACACCTCCTTTTATTTGTGAATTATATACTTCCTTATATATTTCGTTATTTTTGAGAAGCTCGTCATGCGTACCGACTGCGTCAATACAGCCGTTATTCATAACAACAATTTTATCCGCCTCCTGAACGGAAGAGATTCTTTGAGCAATAATTATCTTTGTTGTGTCAGGTATTTCATCTTTAAAAGCTTTTCTGATAAGTGCGTCGGTTTTTGTATCAACGGCGCTTGTGCTGTCGTCAAGAATAAGAATTTTAGGCTTTTTCAGCAAGGCTCTTGCAATACATAATCTTTGTTTTTGACCTCCCGATACATTCGAACCGCCCTGTTCGATGTATGTGTCGTATTTATCCGGAAAGCTTTCAATAAAGTTGTCTGCCTGTGAAAGTTTGCAGGCTCTTATAATTTCTTCGTCGGTTGCTTCGGGATTTCCCCAGCGCAGATTTTCTTTTATTGTCCCGGAGAATAAAACATTTTTCTGAAGAACCATAGCTACTTCGTTTCTTAGTGACTGAATGTCGTAATCGGAAACTTCAACTCCGCCCACCTTAAGGCTTCCGGAATTGACGTCATATAATCTCGGTATAAGCTGTGCCAAGCTTGTTTTTGCGCTTCCCGTACCGCCTATAATTCCGACTGTTTCTCCCGATTCGATTTTGAGATTGATATTTTTTAATACATTTTTGCTCTTGTATGCAAAATTTACTTG
>JAXEIW010000007.1:0-54884 GCA_034101885.1 Clostridia bacterium
AAGGGGTTTGTGCGTTTTTGCAAAAAACCTTGCATCATTAATAAATATTTTGCTCCCAAAATATTTATTTCAGCAGACTTTATCAATGCGAACTGTGTAAAATCTTTGATTTTACACGAAAAATTTTGACAATAGTCATAATTTTTCTAAATGCGATTGAAAATCGCATTTATTCAGTGAGCATTATTTTATTCCGATTTAAGGATAACGGAGCATATTTCAGGTCTGTTAAATACTCTCGGAATAAATGCGGGATTTCCTATTCCTCTTGAAACAATGGCTTTTGTTTCACCCAAATCATACTCACCCCCGAAATATTTCGGAAATATAATTTTTGTTTTATCAAGTAAGTTTGTTTTTGGACAAATAATTCCGCCTATTCCGGGTATTCTGATTTGTCCTCCGTGCATATGTCCCGAAAGAATCAAGTCATATCCCTTTCCCTCAAACCGATCAAGAAGATTTGCTCTGTGAAACATCAGGATATTGTATCCCTCAGATTCAGGAAATTTTGATATTGATTTTTGAATATTTTCATTAATAATTTTATAGGTGGCAGAAAAAGGATCTTCAATTCCCGTGAGTGTAATTTGAGTATCGTTTTTTGTTATATAGACTCTTTCATCACGGAGATAAACAGCCCCCATTTTTCTGCATTCCTTAACCAATTCGGCATAATCGGATCTCCACACATCATGATTGCCCGATACAATATATACAGGCGCAATTTCCAGCATTGACCTTAATATGTTTATAAAAGGATCGTATGAACCTATATCATGCGTCATATCTCCTACTGCACAAATAATATCAGGCTTTTCGTTTCTTATCGCATCAATTATTCCTGCCGTTTTATCGCAGTGAAAGTCCGCCACCTGAACAATTTTAAAATCATCAAAATCCTGCGGAAGTTTATGAGAGGTTATTTTATAAGTGGTAACCTCCAGCCGGTTGTCCAATCCTTTTGCCGCTGCCAAAGCTGCTCCGGCAAGCAAAATCATATTTCTTTTTTTCATTTTGATCTCCATTCCCCCGCCCTGCCGCGGCACGGATAATCATTAATCTTTTTTTGTTTTTATCTGTATATAACAACAGTATCGAGATTGGCGGATTTAAAAATCAAAACAGCCTTATCTCCTGCTTTTATATCATCAAAGGATGCGGAAGTCAGTGTGTTTTTCTTTTTATTATACAGATAGTATGTTCCTTTGTCGCTTGTTATAGGTCTTGAATAATTATTACTGTTAAACACAAATATGTTTCCTGTCCTTTTTGTTATCGGCGTATATGTCACTGTCATATCTGTTGACGGAATTGTTCCCCAATACCAGCCCCTCGGAGAGGTAGCATAAAATTCCTGTTCCTTATTCTTAAATATAACGGCAAACCATTTTATATACCCCTCGCTGTCGGTATCGTATATTATTATATCACCCGTTTTTAAATCCTTGATTTTTGTTCCTTCATTTTTAAACCAATAAGCCGCCGAAGAATCGCACTCCAAATCGTCGTTTGCCGCATTAACGGATATTTCTTTGCCGTTTTGATACATTGTTATTTTATAGCATTGATTGTCTTTGTCATCCACCTGCATAGATAGCGCACTTATAACTCCAACCGCTCTGTCATATCCGAGATTTATATCCTGTATTACCAAAATCTTTGCTTCAAACTCCTCGCTTACATCATATATCCTCGAATCATAATATTCATCCCATGGCAGTGATGACGCAGAAACAATTTTAAAATTTTCATAGTCGTTGCAGTTGCCCGATAAAGAAATCACCTTTGTATTATTTGTTATTCTGTATTTTGAATTAATCATTCCGGAATAATAATATGCGTTTTCTCCGCTTACCTCTGAATCATAGTAGCAGGAAAAATCCTTTTTCCCCTCCGGTATATCCTCTTTTGTTCTGTCCCTTGAAAAAGCAATTTCTTTTATTTCTCCGTCATTATTAAGCTTATATTTTATAAGCACACCGAATTTCTTTAATTTTCCGTCAGACGAGTATATTTTAGACGAATCAAGTATATCCTCCGCAACCGTCTTAAATACGCTGTAAGAATTACTTTTTGCGTTGTTCCTTTTATACTTTACCCTTGTACTGTCAGCAAATGTTACATTTACGCTTTCAGCCAAATTAAATTTGCCTTTTCCGTTTTCAACGGTAAACATTTTAAGCATAAGATTTTCACTGTCATTATCAAATAATACGGAAATCAAATATCCGTAATCCTCCGATACTCTTTTTACTGCGTATACAACTCTGCTGTTAAAATCAAGATATGCGGTAATGTAATCAGAAGCCGAAAATTCCTCCGAATTGAATTTATCTCCCAATTGGTATTTGTCATTTTCTATAATAATGAAATCTTCGCTCTTTCTTTTTATAATTCCCATTACCGGTTTTTTGTCAGATACCGTTACAAAGGTATACCCCTTTTCACTTTTTGGTTTTTGAATACTTAAAACATCATATTCTTTAATATCTCCGATTTTTATTGTATTTCCGTTCTTTTTTATTATAACCTTGCTTTCCTCATCCGCATTTAAAATTTCATTGGAATTTTTTCCGTATATTATTTCATTTGCCGTTGATTTGCTGTCTGCAACCATAGTATCAAAGCTGTTTACGAAAATGTATTCAATACCCTTTTCCAATGTGTTGTCAACAACTTTCAGATTTCCGTTTTTTAAATTGAATATATCATTTTCCGCCTCTGAAATTTCAGAATAATATAAGCCGTTATATATTACTTTTGTATTATCGGTAAGCCTTATCCGGGTTGCCTTATCGGAATTATCATATTTATTATATTCAATTATTCTGTTATTATCATTAAATACTGACTGTGAATCGGATATTTCCGTTATTTCCGTTTTGTATGGCTTAAACCACAGCAATTCACCGTCATTCCCTGTTTCTTTATCCTCTTTAACATAACAATTTAGATAGCATCCCAGATAATTACTTATATCTTTGTCATAGTCAAGAACCATGTCGTCAAGCAATATTTTTCCGTCATCGAGTCCGCTTGGCTCATTTTCCTTTATATTTCTGTATTTATCCGCCAAAATCGTTCCATTAATAATACTCACATTAAAAATTTCTGAAAGCATATTATTTGATTTTTCAATAACCGCTCCGTTTGAGTTTATACCGGAGGGCATAAGGCGCTGTGCCTTTAATGTATTCAAAACCATTTGTGCCGTTTTGTATCGGGTTAAATCTTTATCCGACATATCGACATTTTTTAAAATACCGAAAGAATAAGCCGCAGCAATTGTTTTGCCTTCTTTGTCCATATAATCGGCATTAAGAATTTTTAACAAAGCTTTGGCTGCCTCCTCTGCCGAAACGGAATTATATGGTTTTGCTTCGCTTCCGTCCGCTGCAAGATAGCCGTTTTCAATTGCCGCATACAATGCCGATTTGAAAGCATAGTCGTCAGATACGTCACTGTATTCAAGTGCCTTATTTAACGGCGCAGGTTTTATATTCTGCATTCTGAATAGAATCTCGGCAAATTCTCCTCTTGTTAATTTTTCTTCTCCTCTGTAAGTAGAATCGGAATAACCTCCTATTATTTCAAGGCTGTTAAGAACGCTTACAGCTTCATTGAGATTTTCGTTATCAATATCCGTAAATGTTTTTTTGGTAAAATCAACAGACGCATTTTCATCATATTCATATGCATTTTCAGCCAAAATCATTTTACTGCACACAAATTCTGTTTTGTCGGAAAATACCGCATATTTTTCAAAATTATTTAATTCTGTTTCTGAGCTTAATAATTTCTCGCCGTTTATATAACAAATAATTTTATTGTCTTTTATATTTATTTTTAAATCATAATATTCATTTGCAGCAGCCTTGAAGTCCTTTTCCGCCATTACTTTTTTTGTTTCTCCCGATACAAAAGACAGATAAGCCTTATTATTTTTTAAACCGAAATAATATGCATTATTTTCGGATATTGCCGCAATTCCGCAGGCACCGTCAATATAATTTTCTGCTGCAATCTGAGCCGAAAAAGACGAATATTTCTTTTCGTTGTTCATATATGCGACCGAAAACTCCTTGCTGCTTTGTGTCAGTTTTTTTCCTTTTCCTAATTTATCCGGAGCAAAAACGCTGAAATTATCAACCTCCATTTGAGAATTCCAGCAACCTATTCCTATCTGTCCGTCATTAAATTCAAAATTTTCTTCATGAAGAATTAATTCATTATTAAGAAAAAGTGATACTTCTTTTTGCTTGGCAGCAAACTTAACATGATATGCCTTCCCCTTCTCTATTGTTCCCGAACCGTTATATTCATTGTCTCCTATTATAATCTTTGATCCGTCCTTTGTTATTTCTGCAACGCATACATCATACAAGGAAACACATCCGAAAAACACCATCAGCTTTGTATCCTCCGATAACGGTACTGCATCAAATTCCATTTCAAAATCCGAATAATAATCGGGCAAAAGATTTCTGGCAGCTGCGCCTACAGATAATTCCCTTTGAATGTATTTTCCCTTTTCTATGCTCCACTGACCGTATACGGGGCTGAAATCTCCGGCATTTTTCTCAAAATCATAATCTGCATATGTAACATACGGTCTTTCTTTAAGCTCCCATTGTCCGCCGCTTGTTTCCGGTAATGTCTCTTCTGAATTAAAATCCATTACAATTTTGTTGTCATTATTAACATCGGCAATAGCGGGAATCGTCTGAATCGTCATTGTAAATATCAAAATTAATTCAATAAGTATGTTTTTTCTCACTTTTATCCCTCATTCCAAAATTTTATTTTAAATCATAAAAAAATTTTTCTTAATAATAATTATAAATATAATCAATCACAGAATCGAAAGCCTGTAAAATGCAATTATTCTCGACTATACAAAAATTATACCACTAAATACAATTAAATACAATATATGAAATAAATACTTTATTAAACTTAACAAACATATATTTTATGAAATGTTATTGTAATATATCTGTATTTTTTTTACTTTATCTAAAATCGGCATACCATAAGAAATAAAGCAGAAATAAGCGATTTATTTTACCGGTTTTATTTTTGTGAGTTTCACATTATACAGTTTTTTATAAAGGTAAACAAACCGCTTTTTCCGCATCGCTGTTATCATAACAGCATCATAAAAATTTAAAATCGACAAAACATAAGTTGCAAAATATAATTTTCTAATTTTCCGTCAGCATTTCAATTCCGCTTGACGCTGTATCACAAATGTAAAACGAAGGACTGATTCCATCTCTTTTTTCGTACTCCTCCGAGATTCTTTCAATAAAATTATCAACCCATTCGTCTTTTACAACCGCGGCAACACCTCCGTATTCATATGCAGGCAAAACGAGCTCGCACATTCCGCTGTTTTTTGCCGTTTCATACATTCTTAAAAGTTTTTCTCCGCTCTTTCCCAAAAGCTTTGACAATTCGACAGTTGCTTCTTCCTCAAACGGTTGTATTTCTTTTATTTTACCGCTTTTTAAAATATTGATAATCTCTCTTGTTCTGTTTATTTCGTGAAGTATATAATTTTCATATTTGTCTTCCGATTTTCGTTTTACAATTTCGGCTTTGCCGTTGTTACCTGTCAGTTCATACATTTTTTTTATGTTTTCATAGGCTTTGTATAGTTTTTCCGATATGTTTTCGTTTTTCATTTCGGAAGTGATAATAATAAGCCTGTTTCCGCTTATATTAAAGGGCAGATATTCCGAGTTGTTATTATCATTAATTCCGTACAATGAATTTTTTCTACCGAATAGTTCTCCCCCTATAAATTCTTTTCTGCCGCCCTTTAAATCCAAAAACAAATTTTCTTCTCTTATATATCCGTAATTCATTGTTTCAAAAGCTGTAATTACAGCCTCCTCACATTTTCTGAAATTTTTTTCGTAAACGTCAAAATTAAATAAAATTTTTGCTCCGTTTACTTTTCCTTTAAATCGGTTAATCTGCTTAAACACCCTTCCTTGCTCTGTCTTATCATCATATTCCGACAGTTTCTCAATTGCGCAAACATATTGAATATTTTCATCGGCAAACTGTATTGAGAATTTTCCGCTGTCATCTGTTTTTAACGTTATATATGTTGCGGGAAAAAAAGCGCAGGAATATATATTTTTCCCGTATTTTTCAAATCCTCTGCCGCAAACGGAAAGTCCGCAGCAGGATATGAAGCTTCTCAGACTGTTTTTTTCTCCGCCGTACCTTTTAATAAAATCATTCTGCACATCTTCTTTCTTAATTGCAATCACCTTCTAAAAAAGTATTTCTTTTATTATACCTCATATTTGATTTCAAAAACATATGTAACTAAATTGTCATATTTATACTGTATATAATGACTGCTGAACAATTATGAAACGCAGCCGCACAGCGGCTTACAAGTATTACGGTTGTGCAGAAGACAGCGATAATACATTGAGCCAAAAAATGAAACTTTATTGAGGAGTTGATAGCTGAACAGTAACGAAAAAATAATAAAAAACAAGCACGCAGGAAATGCGACATAGGAAATGTCGGAATATTCTGCGTACTTGAATAAATTTTAAAAATGAGAAATATTATTTAATGACTGCTGAACAATTATGAAACGCAGCCGCATAGCGGCTTACAGGCGTTTCATAATTGTTTTGGTGCAAGGATTTTGTGCATTTTTGCAAAAAATCCTTGCACCATGAATAAATATTTTGCTACCAAAATATTTATTTCAGCAGACTTTATCAATGCGAACTGTGTAAAAACTATGATTTTACACGAAAAATTTTGACAATAGTCATAATTTTTCCAAATGCGATTGAAAATCGCATTTATTCAGTGAGCATTACTTTATTCTTTTTTCTGTTTTTTGTACATGGGACATGACATCCGGGAAAAATGTGACCTGTTCCTATTTGAAATTTTTCCTCAATGTCATGCAGGCTGTTTAAATTAAAATCTTTAAGAATTTTAATCAGTATTTCGGCACATACATAAGCGTCGTCGCCGGCACGGTGATGCGAAAAATCTATTCCCATCTCTTCTGCAAGACTGTTCAGCTTATGACTTTTCAAATCGGGATATGCCTTTTGTGACAGCTTAACCGTACATAAATAATCAAACGTGGGATATTCTATATTAAAATGATCCAATGTGTTTAACAGCGCACCTACGTCAAACTCCGCATTATGTGCAATAACAAGCCTGTCGTTGAGATAAGGAAAAATCTCGCTCCACAAATGAGCAAAATCAGGCTCGTTCTCAACCATTTCCGGTGTTATATGATGTATAGCTATATTATATTCACAAAATTCAAAGGGATCCGGTCTTATAAGTATTTCCCTGCACTCCCCGACCTTTCCGCCGGTAACCGTGCATATGCCCATAGAACATATAACATTCGGTCCCGAAGATGCTGTTTCAAAATCAATTGCGACAAAATTCATTTAATTACCCCATTCCGTTTCATACAGCTGTATAAATCTTAATGCCGAAAAAAATATGCCATTTTACAATGTATGAATATATTCTACATTATTTTTGTTAAATTGTCAATATATTTAATGCTCACTGAATAAATGCGATTATCAATCGCATTTGGAAAAATTATGACTATTGTCAAAATTTTTCATGTAAAATCAAAGATTTTACACAATGTCCTGCTCTCACTGCTCGTCAAGAGTCGAAAAAGCCTTGAACGAACTCAATGGTGTAAATGCTGAAGTAAACCTTGAGGAAAAAGAAGCTGTTATTACATTGACCGAAGATGTTTCGGATGATGTCTTAATAAAGGCTGTGATCGATGCGGAATATGAAGTAAAATCAATTTCATAATGTTAACAGGCCGCTGCAAAACGCAGCGGCTTGCTTCATTTTTACTGCAAAATTATAATGAAAACGCACAAAAAAACCTTTTGGGCAGCAGTCATTATATAAAAGGTTTTATCTGGGGTGAATCAATTATATCAGTATACAAACACAGTTACTTGTAAATTACAATATCTGTTGCTGCTCCGTTTACGGTGTACATACATGATACGATGCTTCCGAATCCTACACCGTTTGGATCTGCAATAATTTCGGACAAATCAGATTTAATAAATGTGCCGTGTATATGGTTATATACGTATACATTTACGCTTTTTGAAAGTGCCGCTGTTGAAAAGCTTCCGCTGCTGTAATTATTGTCGGATATTACCATATAGCCTTCTTCCAAATCCCTTACATATCCCTTTGCAAAAGAAATTCCGTTCGATGATACACCGGAATATCCAATTCCGGATAAATCGGATTTATACTCCGAATAGGTAAGCTCATTTTCGATATACCCTACTTTATAAGCGCAAAATGCATCTATATCTATCATAATATCAGGTGAAACGGTAAATGTCACAGCTTCACCGTTTATAAATCCCGAAACCGTATTATTTTCATAATCAACCGCTGTGGTATAAAGAATACCGTTTTTTGTAAGCATTGACGATGTAATCGGTACATAAATGTATGCAGCATGAAGTAAATCATCGTCGCAGAAATATATACGCGCGTTGACAGTTTCATTAGCCGAAAATGTTTTCATTACCTCCCCGCAACCGCAACATGAATACTTATCATTATCCGAGTTATATATAACAAATTTAGTATCATTCGTTATTACCGCATCAGGGCAGGCAAGAAGATTAAATTCGTTTTTATTTGTAAATTTTGTATCTTTATGTTTAGTGTATAGGTATAAATATCCGATTGTATCATCTTTAGGAGATATTTGTGCAAACACATAACCATTTGCGGCAAGTATTTCATTTAAAACCGAACCGGAATAAAGTAAATTATCTGCCACAATTATCGTGTCCTCTGTTATTAATGCTGAATACTCCGTACCTGTCATATCATTGTATGTAATCGTTGTGCCGTTAATATTTTCGTTCACTGCCGTTATAAATATATCCTTAAGTATTGATTTGTCAGGTACAAGCTTTACCGCATATCCGAAAGCATCAATATAAGCGGTATAGTTTTCATAATAATTGTCAAAATCAATGTAAGAATCATACATGAAGGATTCTCCATCTATTGTGACAAAAGAATCACTTAATTCCGCTTTACCGTTTACTGTTTTATCATTTATAATAATAGTATTAAGCCCAACACTGATAACACAGCCCGATTTAATGTCGGCAAAGGATGCCGGTTGATTGTTACATATAAATTCAGAGCTTTTATTAGTGTTAATAATACCATTATCAATGTATACAGAGCCGTTCTCCGCATCAGTGTATTCAACAACATAAGAACAGAAGGTTATAAAATTCACACTGTTCCATTGTATACTGCCTTTAGGTTTTGAAAGAACAATTTCACATTGTGTAATATCTTCTAATATATTACCCGTTATATTATTGGCTAAAAATGAATCTAAAAAGAAATATGCGTCAGGCGATATAGAGTAGTTTTCTTCAAGAGTGGATATTTCCGACATAGAAAAGTTCGCTATATCCTTACAATTTAATACCGCAAAATCTCTTTCTTCCAACAGTTCGAAACCGGAAACATTTGAATCATACAATGTTATCCGTACATTACATCCGACATATTTATATACCGGTTTTTCATAACCGTAAAGAAAAACGGTATCATAAAAGTCGGTAGTTACTCCGTTTTGAGTGATTATACCGCAATTCAGGCATAACTGTGTTTCCGATGCCTCGGTTAAAATACCTTCGTATATTATAACTTTTTCTTCATATTCAGAAAGATCAATGGTTTTTGGAGCATCCAACGGCATAATATTTTCAAAGCTGTCAAGACGAATAATTTTAACTGTGTCGGTACTGTCAAGGATTAGATTTTCGTTATACTCGCTCTCTGTGCAGCTGTATTCCTGATTGCGTAAGGTTTTAAGCCTGCCGTTTTTATCATATACAGCAAACAAAATAATGTTTTTGTCATAATCGGAGGAAATATCTGTGTATTTTACGGTGTAAACTGTATTGTCGGTTATTTTATACGGAGCAGAGCCATCGGTATTTAGTAATTTTACATTTGTACCTCTGCTGCCGCCACTGCCGCCACTGCCGCCACTGCCGCCACTGCAGCTTTGTGATTTACTGAGCGACAAAACAATTTTTCCCAATTCATCACATAATTCATAAAATCTGTATGGAGTTTCATGAGATAATTTTTCAGCAACTTCTTTCTTTTCGGATGATGAAAGATAATTATATTTATAACAATTTGTAAGCTCAATAAGAAATCCATTTTCTAAATACTCGTATGTAATGTTATGGTTTTCAGAACTAAGGATACAAGCGGCAGCATAAATATCCGCAAGTAATTTTTCATTTTTATATGGTATACTCTCAAAAAGAAATCGAGATATATAATCAACAGAATTATCCGAATAACCGTCAGAATATGTATTGTATTCCGCACACAAGTTATTAAAGGTATCATCGGTTATAAAAGGCACTATATCTTCATAAGCTTCGGAATTGTTGATAATATCAACAATTGAAATATCATTTTCCGATGCAGATACATTTGTTGATACCATAAAAATGAATCCTGCAAGGAAAATTAATACAAAACGTTTTTCAAAAATCATAACTAAAACCTCTTTTGATGTTTTACTGAAATCATTATATCATATTGTTGGTATGTTGTCAACAAAATATAATGCTCACTGAATAAATGCGATTTTCAATCCTCTTGCTTATTCTTCTTCCTCAAGAATTTTTTTGAGTTCTTCTCTTGTTCCGCCGAAATATTCATAAGCTTCATACAACTGATTGTCTACAACCACTTCTGTTTTTGCAAATGCATTTTCAATCTGAACCATTGTAATTCTATCCAAAGCTCCCGTAGGCGCAATGCCCTTTGAAATTTGGAAATCAAGCACAGCGGCCTCAAGCTCCGAATCGAATATACCCTGAAAATCCTTCATGCCGTAACCCATAACACTTAATCTTTCCTTCACCGGTACAATATTTTCAGACGTATCACCGAATCTTGTTTCTTCAGAATAATTTATTTCCTTGTATTTTGAAACATTTATCGGCTCTGTTGTATTTGAAACGCTTCTATCGGGTTCAATTCCTTTATGATTTATCTCTCTTCCGTTTCTTGTAAGGTATCTTCCGGTGGTAATCTTAAATGCATTGCCGTCACGCATATTGTATATTTCCTGAATAACGGCTTTTCCGTATGTTGTTTCACCTATTACTTCCGCCACTCCCGAATCCTGCATTGCGCCTGTCAAAATTTCGGCGGCGCTTGCCGTATTCTCGTTTACAAGAACCGCAAACTTATATTTCGGATTTTTGAGATGTGAATAATAGGTAATATTATTTTCACTTTGTCTGTACATTGTCTGTACAATTATCCCCTCCGGAACAATAAGGTTCGCAATCTCAACTGCCGAAATAAGGTATCCTCCGGGATTATCTCTTAAATCAAGAATAATATCGGTTACATTGTTTTTGTCCAGTTCTTCAAGCACATTGGCAAATTCCTGTGATGTTGTCTGTGCAAAGTTCAAAATTGATACATAGGCTATATTATTTTCAAGCATTCTGTAATCAACGGTTGTTGCATTTACCATCTTTCTTGTCAAATTAAACGTAAGCTCCGCTCCGTTTCTTAACACTGTCACATTTACGGAAGTATTCTCCTCACCTATAACAGCCGCCTGTACCTCGTCAACGGTTTTATCCTTCATATCCACTCCGTCAACCTTGCTGATTTGGTCGCCTATTTCCATACTGACATTCTTTGCGTCACCCCCGTCAAGAACTCGGACTATTTCCACATAGCTTCCGTTCTTTTGAATAATAACGCCTATGCCGCAAAAGGTATGGTTTATACTGTCAACATACTGCTGATAGTCGTCTGAAGTGTAAAATTCCGTATAATCGTCAATCTCGGAAAATCCCGCTTTTAAAATATCCAAAACAGCGTCGGGATTTTCTTCAAGATATTTATTCAGCGCTCTGTTCAATATTTCTTCCTTTGTAAGTCCCTCATCAACATACATTTCCGACGCATATCCGAACATTTTATCAACATATGTATACTCACTGCTTAACTCTTCTTCCGCAAAAACCGCAGGTGTAATTAAAACCGCAGACATCAGCGCCGCAGCTATCCTTTTAGTTATTTTCATATGCATATCCTCTCTTTCGTCAACGGTAATTTACGCATTAACCGTAACGGTCAGCTTGTTTTTGCTGTTTTCATTCTGAAATATAATACTGTATTCCAGCTCAAGTACTCCGCCATTTTCATTAAAATCATGAGAATTTTTGTGAGTTCTCATAAGCATCGGCATTGCTCCGTACGGAGTATTGTATAAAAATTCATTTTTTTCTCCGGTTCTGTATACCATTTTAGAATAGAAATCGCCTTTTCTCGTTACAACGGTTTCCTCTTCATTTATTTTTATCATGACCGAACAGTTTGCCATACCCATTTCTTGTTTTTCGTCATAAAAAATATACCAGTTCCCGTTTTTTTCGTAAAATCCGCCTTCGGAAATCAACTCAATAACATCATTTTCATCATTATCTCTCATGCTCTTTATGTTTATCATAGCATTGTTTTTCATGTTAATCCCTCATTTCCGCCGTCTTTTGTCAGCAAAAACATAATATCAAAAATAAACCCATCTTAATTTCGAAGCAGCGCAACCGTACTTGGTGTACTTCAAGCCGCTGAGAGCAGTAAGATGCGCAAGCTTATTTTTCGTATCACTTCTCATTAATAACACGGAAAAGAAGCAAGCAGATTGCTGCTCGAAGCGGCGCAGTCGTACTTGATGTACTTCAAACCATTGAGAGCAGTAAGATGCGCAGCTTATTTTTCGTGTTATTTTACTCTTTTAAGTCCTAACTCTATTAGCTCATCAAGTAAATCGGAGTATTTTTTTCCGACAGCCTCCCAAAGCTTCGGGTACATACTGATGCTGGTAAATCCAGGCATCGTATTTATTTCATTCAAAACAATTGAGTTATCCTTATATCTTACAAAAAAATCAACCCGCGATAATCCGGTGCCGTCAAGAGCTTTAAATGCTGTTACGGCATATTCTCTTATTTTATCGATTATTCCGGACGGCAGCTTTGCCGGAATCTGCAATTTTGTTGTGCCTGTTTTATATTTTGCGTCAAAGTCATAAAATTCAACTTCGGGAATGATTTCTCCCACAGTTGCCGCTTCGGGGTATATATTTCCCAAAACGGAACACTCTACCTCATGTCCGTCGATGTTTTCTTCTATAAGTATTTTTCTTCCGAATTTAGCGGCATTTTTCAAAGCTGAAATTAATTCCTTTCTGTTCTTTGCTTTTCCGACGCCCACGGAAGAACCTGTTGACGCAGGTTTTACAAAACACGGATATCCGAGTTTTTTCTCTGCTTTTTCAACAACAGCATTAATATTTTCAAGCTCATATGTATGTACCGTTATCCAGTCTGCCTGTGGAATACCGACATTTTGGAAAATAATTTTTGTAAAGGATTTGTCCATAGCATTAGCCGATGCGCAAACTCCCATTCCCACATACTTTATTCCCGCAAGCTCGAGGAGTCCCTGTATTGTTCCGTCCTCTCCGTATTCTCCGTGAAGTACGGGAAATACAATATCAGGCTTTATCTTCTTTACTTTATCATCTTCAAAAACAAAAATAGCTTTATCCCTTGCATCGGGAGAAATTACAGCTTTTTTTAAATTCTTTTTTTCGTTTTTCCATTCACCCTTTTCAATAGCCGAGGTTTTACCTTTATATAAAAACCATTCGCCTTTTTTTGTTATTCCGATTGTTATTATTTTATATTTTTCTTTATCAAGATTATTAATAACTGAAGCTGCTGATATACAGGATATATCATGCTCCGGTGACTGTCCTCCGAAAATTACGCAAACCTTTAATCTTTTATTTGTCATACTAATCCTCCATTCTTCCGCTTTACAGCAGCGGCAAAACAATAACCGGTGTAATCGGATTTTTCGGCTTTATATTTCATAAACGTATTCGCACGTCTTTTGGGTTGAATACCTCTCTAAAATCCGCACATCTACAAGCCCTGATATGACAATCTACAACTATAATATCATATTCGTCAAAAAAAATCAACAACTACACATTAAATTAACAAATTATTATTTTTTTCCTCTTAATTTATTCAAAACTTCTCCAAAATATTCCGGTATTTCCGCTTCAAACCTCATTTCCTCTCCCGTAACAGGATGAATAAATCCCAAGGTTCTTGCATGAAGAAGCTGACCTTTCAAATTAAATTTTTCTTTTTTTATTCCGTATGTTTTATCTCCGACGATACTGTGACCGATTGACGCCATATGCACCCTTATTTGGTGTGTTCTTCCCGTTTCAAGTATGCACTCACATAGGGTATATCCGTCAAATTCCTCCAGCACATTATAATGCGTCACAGCCTCTCTTCCCCCCAAAACAACCGCCATCTTTTTACGATCCTTCGGGCTTCTTGCTATAGGTGCATTTACCGTACCGTTTTCCTTTATTTTTCCGTTTACCAGTGCCAAATATTTTCTTAGCGCTTTCTTTTCTTTTATTTGAGCGCACAACGCAATATGAGCATTATTATTCTTTGCTACAACAAGCAAACCGCTTGTGTCCTTATCTATGCGGTGTACTATACCAGGACGTATAACTCCGTTTATGGCGGATAAGCTGCTGCCGCAATGATAGAGCAGGGCATTTACCAAAGTTCCGGAATAATTTCCCGGTGCCGGATGCACAACCATTCCCTGCGGCTTATTTACAACAAGCAAATCGTTATCCTCATATACTATATCAAGCGGAATATTTTCCGGCATAAGCTCAGGCATCTCCGGTTCGGGTAAATCTATTTCGACAATGTCGCCCTCTTTAATCTTATAGTTTTTATCTGTTTTATTATTATTTACAAGAACTTTGCCGCTTTTAATAAGAGTCACAGCGAAGGAGCGTGAAATATCCTCTGCTTCATCGCCTATATATTTATCAAGACGTATACCGGTATTTTTTTCATCAACCGTTAAAACAATACTTTCCATCTAAAGGGATACCTTTCTATTTCTTTTTTGCATTATCAAAAAAGATTTCATAAATTATTATTAAAAATGCTCCGACCGTTATTGCAATATCGGCAATATTAAAAACAGGAAAATTTATAAATCTTACCTCGATAAAATCCACAACAAAACCTCTGAATATTCTGTCAAGAACATTTCCTGCCGCTCCGCCCACCATACAAGAAAGAGAAACAAGCATCAATTTTGACGTTGGCTTTTTCTTTAATATATACCAAATTACCACCGCACAGAATACCACCGAAATAATACTCAAAAGTACTATGCCGTATTCCTTCTGTGATAAAAAGCTGAATGCCGCCCCCGTATTTTTCACATAAACAAATTCCAAAATGCCGGGAATAACATTTATCGAACCCGACGGTCCTATGCTGTTAATCACCCAAAATTTAACAGCCTGATCAAATATAATAATCACTATTGCCAAAAGCGACCACAAAAACATATAAACCTTTCCATCCTTACGTTATATTTTTATTATACTGCTCTGTTATTTTATGAACTGATAAATTTTAGAGCCTCGTCTGTTTCTGCCTCGGTTATATCATTATATTTTTTTACCTTACCGATTTCCGACGGCAATATAAAATTAATCTTTCCGTTAACTCTTTTTTTATCCTTATTCATCAGCTCTTTAACCGCTTGGCAGTTCACTATTTTAACTTTGGTTTTAAAGGAATAGACAGTCAGAGCTTTTTCAATTTTATCAAGCTCGCTTTTTTCAAGTATTCCTCTTTTGTATGCGATGCAAGAGGCAGCCATCATACCCAGTCCCACACATTCTCCGTGGGTAAGCTTAAATTGATAATACCCCTCGATTGCATGACCTATTGTGTGACCGAAATTTAAATCGGCACGAACACCTAATTCCTTTTCATCGGATTCAACAACACTTGCTTTTATTGAACAGTTTGTGTAAGCCATTTTCATGAGAACAGCGTTTTCGAGTTTTTTTATCTTTTCCGAATTTTCAATAAGATAATCAAAAAATTTTCTGTCCCTGATAATTCCATGCTTTATAACCTCACCCATACCCGATATAAACTCGATTTTCGGAAGAGATTTAAGTGTTGACACGTTAATATATACCGCCTTCGGCTGATGAAATGCTCCGAGAATATTTTTTGCACCGCCGAAATCAACTCCGGTCTTTCCTCCTACGCTGCTGTCAGATTGGCTCAGAAGGGTAGTGGGAACCTGAACAAAATCTATTCCGCGCATATATATACTTGCGGCAAAGCCCGCCATATCTCCGACTACTCCGCCTCCCAATGCTATAATTGAGCTTTTTCTGTCCATTCCGTGTTCCATGCAGGCTTTACATATATCAAGTATGGTATTCATGTCTTTGCTGGCTTCTCCCGCTTTAAAGGCATATGCGCCCACATCGTATCCAATACTTTTCAACAAATCGTACACTTCGGTCAAATACAGTTTTTCCACATTGCTGTCCGTTACTATCAAAAGCTTTTTCCCTATATTCAAATCTTCAAGAACATTGCTTAAATTATCAAAGCTTTCCTCAAAGTAAATATAATAAGAGTCTTTTCCCAAATTAACCGGTAATCTTTCCATATTGGTCATTCCAATCATTTTATTTTTTATCGTCAAAATACGACAGTAAAAATATGCCGTATACATAGGATAATCCTGTTATACGTCATATAATTATTGTCTGTACCGTGCCTAAAGAGTAATTTTTGTTTTTAAAGGGCTTGCAAAATATGCAAACCCTTTTTAATTTTTATCCGAGAAATACCTTTTTCCATAATTACATATTATAGGCATATCCGCAATCAGCCGCCTATTTGGCATCCCTCTCCGAAAATCTTGTATGCCGCTTCAAACAAGCCTTGCATATATACGTCCGTCATAGGAGGAACACCCTTTAACATATAATCTCTCCCGAGTCCCGCATATTTGTCCTCTCCCATTCTGTGATAAGGCAATAGATGCAGATGCTCAACTCCGAGAGATTTTGCAAAGCGAGCAATATCGGAAATTTCTTCCTTTGTGTTATTAAATCCCGGAATAACCGGAACTCTGATTGTGAGATTTGCGCCCCATTCTTTTATTTTTCTTGCATTTTCCAAAACAAGCTTATTAGACTGACCGCAAAATTCTTTATGCTTTTCCTCATTTATGTGTTTTATATCCATAAGCACATAATCAAGATTTTCCAAATATCTCTCAACCGTTTCAAAGGGCGCAAAGCCTGTGGTTTCAATAGCTGTGTTAATGCCGTAATCATGTGCCGCACGCAAAAGTGCGGTTGCAAATTCCGGCTGTAACAGCGACTCACCGCCCGAAAGCGTCATTCCGCCTCCCGATCTCTTATAATACGGCATATCCTTTATTACTTCGTCCATTACCTCTTTAACGGTTACATCTCTTCCGACAATTTTATCCTTGCCGCCGAAAGTCATGTGTTCTATCTTAAAATTTTGCGATTCCGGATTGCAGCACCATCTGCACCTGAACGCACATCCTTTTAAAAATACTATAGTCCTTATACCCGGTCCGTCATGAATCGAATATTTTTGTATATCAAAAATACGTCCCTGAGTATTTAAATATTCTCTCATAATTACGACCATAAATCCTTTCATTAAAAGCTTTTGGCATTTTATCTGTTAAACGCCTGCTCTGTTCGGTTTATAATATCGTCCTGCAAAGATTTTGACAAAGTTGTAAACAATGCACTGTAGCCGGCAACACGGACAACAAGATTTTTGTAATTTTCCGGATGCTTTTGTGCGTCAAGCAAGGTTTCACGGCTTACAACATTAAACTGCATATGCATACCCTTTTGGTCAAAAAATGCTCTGATATATGCGGCAAAATCCGCAAGTCCGGCGGTACCTCTCAATGCCGACGGGTGGAATTTCTGATTATAAAGCGTACCGTTTGAAGCAATTTCATGGTCTAATTTTGCCACCGAATTTGCCGCTGCGGTAGGTCCACATACATCGCTTCCCGAACATGGTCCGACACCGTCTGCAATAGGTGTGTTTGCCAAACGTCCGTCGGGTGTTGCTCCCGTCTGTTCGCCAAGCGGAACATTTGCAGATACCGGATATAATCCTGCCTGGAAGATTCCGCCTCTCGGATTTTTGTATTTTTCTACTTCTTTAGTATAAATATTTCCCACATCTCTTGCAAACAAATCAACTTCGGGTATATCGTTTCCGTATTTCGGCAAGGAATGAATTTTATCCAGTAATGCATTATATTTACGTTTTTCTTCTTCTGTTGCAATGCCGTCAATAAACATCTTGAATATATCTTCAATTTGTTCTTCGGTAACATTTTTGCCCGATGAAAGCAGCTCGGAAACAACCTTTTGAGTTGCCTTTTGCGCTTCCTTTGCCGTCATGCCGTATCCGAAGTTTTCGTCAAGTGCCTTTTTATATTCGGTCAGCGTCAAAAGCTTATCTTCAAACACAAGCTTTTTAACAGCCAAAAGAGCATCTGTCATATTTGCTATACCAAAGCCTTGAGGTCCGGTAAAGTTGTATACTGCTCCGCCCTCCTGAATTGTCTTTCCTCTCTTAATACAGTCATCAATCATTGAGGACTGGAACGGCAGCGGGCATCTTTCCATATGAGCATAATCAATGGCATTATCGGCATTAACAAGCAGCCTGATATTATATTCCATCTGCTTTTTATATGCATCGTAAAATTCATCAAAGGTTTTCATATCTTCAACCTTTCCGGTCTGAATACTGATACGTTCGCCCTTGTCATAGCCGTTTGAAAATACAAGCTCCATAGGTCTGCACATATTAAAGAATGCGGCGTCATGCCATCCGTCCGTTTTTCCGGGTACCTGCGGCTCAACACATCCAATAATATTATAACCTCTTGCCTCTTCAAGAGAAGCACCTCTGCTCATAAGAGCCGGAATAATTATCTCATCATTGTAATATGCCGGCAAGCCGACTCCCGTTCTTGTAAGCTCGGCACATCTTAACATAAATTCTGTAGGCGTTCCGTTCCAAATTCTTACGGAAAACGAAGGTGCGGGAAGCTGTGTATGCATTGACGCCTGAATGCACATATATGACAATTCATTGGTTGCGTCAAGTCCGTCTTTGGTTTGACCTCCGGCACACAGATTTTGGAATAAGCTGTAACCGGCAAAGCCCTCTGCCGACGCCGCATCTCTTACTTTATTCAAGTCATTCAGCTTAACCCATATACAATCCATCAATTCCTGAGCAAACTCTCTTGTAATCGCTCCCTTTTCAATATCGGCTTTATAATAAGGATACATATACTGGTCAAATCGTCCGGGTGAAATTGAATGTCCGCTCGATTCAATCTGTAAAAGCATCTGTATAAACCAGAAGGACTGGCAAGCCTCCATAAAGCTTTCGGCAGGATTTTCCGGAACTCTTGCACAGTTTTTGGCAATTATAAACAATTCCTCTCGTCTTTTGGGCTCCTTTTCTTTTTTGCCCATTTCCAATGCCAACTGAGCATACCTTCTCGCATATGTAATCGCGGCATTTGCGGAAATAATTACCGCATTTAAAAATTCGCTCTTTTTGGGATAATCGGGATCGTACACATTACAGCTGTCAAGCTCTGCCTGTGCTTCTTCAATCAATCCCTTATAGCCTATCTTTAAAATTTTTCCGTAATTTACGGTAAAATGTCCTATTCCGTTATAAAAATAATTTCCGGGCGTAAAAATATTATGCTCAATCGCCTTCAAGGTTTCGGGAGCCATATAAGAAGTTGCAAGCTCACTTGTGGTCTTGCCCTTCCAATAGGGATAAACCTCTCTTAAAATTTTCTTATTTTCCTCCGAAATATAGAACGGATCGGCGCTTCTTGTTTCCACCGTATCAAGCTCATCTTCAAGCCACTCATATGAATATTCCGGGAAAACCTGGCAGCCTCTGGGCGCTTTTGTCGCACTGCCCACAATTAATTCATTATTTCTTATGGTAATGGGAATGTTTTCCAATATGTGTTTAAATGCCAAGGCTCTTCTTCTGACAATTGGCTGTCCTTCGGTCTGCATATAGCTTTCGGTAAGGAGTACCGCTCTGTCTGTTTCTATCTCAGGCATCTTTTCAAAAAGTGCGTCAATAAGCTTTCTTATTCTTTGGCTCATTAAAATATCCGGCGTTTCAAATTCTGCCATGATACCTCATCTCTCTTTCTGTATTTTATTTAATATTTTCCATAAAGGGCAGCGCCCTATTGTTGTATTTTTTTCAGTATAATTCAACATTTTGCGATTAAGACTATTATATCACAAAAATTTATTTATTTCAATAGTATTACATGGATTTTATTATATTTTTTTCAAAAAAAGTTACTATTCAGGTATAAATTATTGTTTATCATTGTGTGTCGGCAGCATTATTTTCAAAAAAGCTAAACAATTCAACTAACCTTCCTTGACTGTTGTCTGAAAAAGAACGCAAAACTTGAACCGCCCAACCAAAGAGCATAGTCTAAAGGGGGCAGTGCATTATGCGAGTTGCGCAACTGCAAAGCAGTTGGCGCGTGTTTGAGCTATGGAATACCG
This sequence comes from Clostridia bacterium, assembly GCA_034101885.1. Taxonomy (GTDB): domain Bacteria; phylum Bacillota; class Clostridia; order UBA1381; family UBA1381; genus RGIG1988. The sequence goes on from JAXEIW010000007.1 coordinate 20,666, forward strand.
ATACGGGTGTGAAACCCAAAAGGGGATACATAAGGGGAACACCTTATGTGCCTTTTGGTACTTTTGGGCAAACAAAAGTACAAGTGTTTCAACATCGGAAATTACAGATAACAAAAATTAGCAAACATATACTTGTTATCCTAAATAATAAAACATATAAACAATAATTTATACCTGAATGGTAACAATGTATGAGTAAAGTATACAGCAATTTTAAATGAAATTTAACTTTTCGTTTCGCACCATAAAAAAATTAATATATTTTTTTCGTGTAGCTTGACACGAAAAAAGGAGTACTGTAAAATATAAGAAAAAGCTTATTTTATTATACAGACAATTACAAAGCTATAAGCATATGATGTAATTTACAGTTTTGTATTAGTCGGACTAAAATAAATAATTAAGGAGAAATTTTTATGGAATACAAAGATGAATACACAAATAAAATTTCATTTCCGATCGGGGGAATAGGAAGTGGATGCATAGGACTCGGCGGCGATGGAAGGCTTGTTGACTGGGAGATATTTAACCGTCCTTCAAAAGGCAGCATTAACGGATATTCGCACATTGCAGTAAAAGCTAAAACAAACGAAAGAATTGTAACAAAAATATTAAACAGTGACATGAACGAAAATCTTATGGGACAATACGGAGGAAGATTCGGATTCGGTCCGGATATTCACACTATGTGCGCCTTACCTCATTTTAAGAATCATACGTTTAAAGGAGAGTTCCCCATTGCAGAGCTGAATTTTTGGGATGAAAAATTTCCGGGGAGGATAAAGCTTACTGCGTTCAACCCCTTTATTCCACTTGATGATAAAAATTCAAGTATTCCGGGAGCGTTTTTTGAAGTTGAAACAGAAAACAATACAAATGAAGATATAGAATATCAGATTTCATTTACACTTACAAATCCCTATGAATGTTCAAAAAATTTTTCGGCAAATTCCGGAAAGTACAGCATGATAACATTGGAAAATGCCGGAGTTAATAAAGATGACATAACATATGGAGATTTAACAATAGCAACCGATGCGGAAAATGTCATTAAGCAGACTAATTGGTATAGGGGAAGATGGAGGGATTCCGTAACATCCTTTTGGAATGAATTTAACAGTGACTGCGATATGAAGGATAGAGTTTATGACACAAACGGCTGTCATGACAATGCAAGTCTGGTTGCAAAGCTTTATGTAAAAGCAGGTGAAAAAAGCAGCGTAAGATTTATAATGACATGGAACACTCCGAAAACAAATAATTATTGGTCTGAAACAGCTGATAAAACGCCGTGGAAAAACTACTATGCAACATTATTTGAAAATTCGGCGATTTCTTCAAAATATTCCCTTGATAACTGGGATATGCTTAAAAACAGAACATTAAAATTTAAAAATGCGCTGTTTAATTCTTCTTTGGATGAAACGGTAAAGGATGCCATAAGTGCAACAATGTCTGTTTTAAAATCACCGACTGTTTTACGTCTTGAGGACGGTTCATTTTACGGATGGGAGGGTGTGAATGAAACAGGAGGCTCATGTGAGGGAACGTGCCAGCACGTTTGGAATTATTCATATGCTTTATGTTTTCTTTTTCCGCAGCTTGAAAGGTCAATCAGGAATTTGGAATTTAAATATTCAACAGCCGAAAACGGAAGAATGAGTTTCCGTTTAAAGCTTCCTCCGGGTACGGAAGATTGGAAATTCAGAGCTTGTCTTGACGGTCAGATGGGAACAATTATAAAATCATTCAGAGAATGGAAGATTTCGGGAGATGATGAGTGGCTAAAAAATAATTGGAATACGCTCAAAAGTATATTGGAATATGCATGGAGCGAAGAAAATCCTGACGAATGGGACAGAAACAAGGACGGTGTATTGGAGGGAAGACAGCATCATACCCTGGATATGGAACTTTTCGGACCTTCCTCTTGGCTTGAAAGTATGTACCTTGCCGCATTAAAGGCGGCTCGTGAAATGGCTCTCTATCTCGGAGATGATTTAAAAGCAGAGGAATACGGAGAATTATTTGAAAAAGGATATAATTGGATGAAAGAAAACCTGTTTAACGGTGAATATTTTATTCAGAAAATTGATATAAGTGACAAAAGAATTATTGATCATTTTCCCGATACCGATGTATATTGGAATAACGAAACAAAAGAAATAAAATATCAGATTGGGGAAGGATCGGAAATAGACCAGATGCTCGGACAATGGCATTGTGCAATAAACGGATTGGGAGATGTGTTTGACAAGGAACAGCTGAATACAGCCCTTGATTACATGATGAAGCATAATTATAAAGAGTCCATGAGAGAATTTGTAAACTTATGGAGAGTTTACTCCTTAAACGATGATGCAGGTACCGTTATGTGTGATTATTCGGATAACAGAAAAAGACCTTCAATTCCAATTCCTTATGAATCGGAAACAATGCATGGATTTGAATATCAGTTTGCGGGACTTTTAATCAGTGAGGGAAGAATAGAGGACGGTCTGAAGGTTATAAAAGCGGTTCGTGACAGATATGACGGAAGAAAAAGAAATCCATGGAATGAAATGGAATGCGGAAGCAATTATGCACGTTCCATGGCAAGCTTTGCGCTGTTGCCGATTCTGAGTGGGTTTGAATTTCATCTGCCGAAAAAATACATAGGGTTTAATCCTGTTATATGTAAAGACAATTTCAGTTGCTTTTGGTGCGTGGGAACAGGCTGGGGTACATTTACAATAAGCGATAAAAAAGCGGAAATTAAAATTGAGGAAGGATATCTTGATTTGGAAAGAATAGGAGTTAAATTTACCGACAAAGTCGCAAATATAATAATTGATGGTGAAAAAAGTGAATTTGAATTTGACGGTGATAGTGTATTATTCAATAACAGAAGAATAAAAAATAATATTCTGATTGAAATTTAAGGTTAATTAATATAATGCTCACTTTTAGAGGAGTATTTTACATATTCCTGAGAATGTCAATCTAATTATTCTGTGCCTCTTTCGGTAAGGAAATGGGGGATTTATATGAGAAATTTGAGGATTACAACAGGAGAACTTGCAAAAATATGCGGAGTGTCTCAGGGAACTGTTGACAGAGCGCTAAACGGCAGAGCCGGAATAAATATAAAAACAAAGGAAAAAATACTTAATACTGCAAAGGAATTCGGCTACAGACCGTTTGAAGGAAATAATAACAGTGAAAAAGAAAAGTCAAAACAGATAGGCATAATAGTTTTTAATTTAAAAAATGAGTATTTTTCCGATCTTATTACCAATATCGAGGCGGAATGCTGCAAAATAGGTTATTCAACCGTTGCAATGTTTACAAACTACAACAAACAACATGAAATTGAATGTATAAAACGTATGTATAATATAGGCGTTGAAGGATTGATTTTATGTGCGGTAAATTCAGGAGAAGAATTCAGTGAATTTTTACGCGGATTGAATATGACTGTTGTGGCTGTCGGAAATGATATACACTCTGTACCGTATATAGGAATTGATGACTTTGCCGCTATGAAAGATTTAACAAATCATATAATAGAAAAAGAATTTAAAAATATTATCTATTTTTCTCCGGCAATACAATATGAAGATGCATATGCTCAAAAAAGGAGATTTGAAGGGTTTCTTGAGGCTGTAAAAGATAAAAGACCATATTCTGTCATATGTGATATTGCAAAAATAAATGAAATATATCCCGATGATACAGCTATAATATGTTCCAATGACTATTATGCATTGAAAGTATTCTTTAAAGCAAAAAATGTAAAAATAATAGGATTTGATAATATTTATATTTTGGATAAATACAAAATTCCGATAACTTCGGTCGACTACTCCTCAACGCTTATTGCTCAAGAAGCTGTTGATGCTATAATCAACAAAAGAAATAAAGGCACAGTAATTGATTATAAAATAGTTGAAAGATAATTGTTATTTTTATGAATGAAAACGTCGAAAGCTTTGGAGGTATACACGGATTACTTGATAAATTCCAATAAAAAACAGGTCGGAGAATGGAATCCCCGACCTGTTTTTATTCGATTTCAAGCCGTCTTGATTTGCTGATTGTTTCATGCTTTTTAGGTAAAACAAGCTTTAACACACCGTTTTCGTATTTTGCTTTAATTTCATCAGCTTTTACGTTTGACAAGTCAAAGTCACGGCTGTAATAGCCATAAGAACGCTCGCAGCGTACATATTTGTCTTTTTTATCGTTTTCTTCATGTTCCGAGTGTCTTTCGGCACTAAGTGTCATAACGTCGCCGTTAATGTCAATTTTTATATCGTTTTTATCGAATCCCGGCAAATCGGCCTCTAATTCGTAATGGTCACCTTCATCTTTAATATCCGTCTTAAATTCATCAATAACGGAGCCGTTAAAGAATGAGAAAGGTGATTCAAATAATTGCTTTTCAAATTCATCCATTGTTTTAAACGGATTATACAAGCTGTTGTTTCTATGTGAATAAGGTCTGAGTTCAAACATAATAAATACCTCCAATATAATAATTATTAACCGTTAAGTTATTTTATTAAAATTTTTTCCGATAACCGGATGTCTGCTTTATTGTAATGTAACACATTGGTATCATCTCCCTATTTGTTATATTAATCATTTGTTAATGTTTACTGATTTTTTCTTTTTACAATTATTATTATACTCAAAATACTTGTTTTTGCAATAATCCGGCAGTATAATAAATATAAAATGTATTGTGCTTATAGCATAAATGGAGGGAACCATGGACTCAAAACAACTACTAAACTCTTTTTTTCAGAGTACAAATTTAAATTCTCTGACCGAAGCGGTGAGCCAAGAGATGTGCTGTTCGGTAATAGTGGTGGACGACGCATTTCGGATTGTTTCTTGCTTTGCGCATGACAGCTACGATGATCCGGTGTATAAAAGAGCGGTAAGCCACAGTGAGCTTTCTATTGAAACAAGCAGAACAATAAGCGAAAATGTTGAAAAGATAGAGGATAATGCATTTTGGACAGAGAGAGATGGGAAAAAATACAGAATTTCTTTTCTGTGCTGCGGAAACATAAAGCTTGGCTATTTAATATGTATATTTGAAAGTGATGAAGTTGTATCGGTAAATGATTCGGAGTTTGGTCTTGCGGAAAATCTTTTATCTAAGCAGTTGTTTTATGAAAGACATCATGGTGATGTATTGATTGGTACTGCTGAGGAAATCATGAAAAATCTGCTTGACGGCGAATTTTCCGATGAAGCCCATTTCAGATTGCAGGCCGATTCGACATATCTTTCAAATTTTTTCCCGGAACGTTTTGCGCTTATAGATATAAGCGGCTATAACAAACAGGACTTGTCCGATAAGCATTTGTTGATTAATTTAAACGATATGTTTCACGGTTCACATCCTTTTATTTATAAGGGACGCATAATTTTATTTTTACATAAGGATCATGACCTGAAGCTGTTGATAGACAATGCAAGAAAATACAGCCTTAAAATAGTTTTGTCGGAGAAGATAAAGGATATATATTCAATTAGGGACATATATACATCGGTGGAAAAAATTCTTGAATACCTTATGTCAAAAAACAAAAGTGAATATTTTATGGAAAAAAGCGAAAACTATTTAATTCTTATTCTTCTGATGGATTTAAAAGAACGTGATGATCTTATAGATGAAAGAGTAAAAGCACTTTTAAAATATGATACGGAAAATAACAGCGAATTATGTATAACCTTATACACCTATATGATATGTCATCATTCTCTTAAAGAAACCTGTGAAAAGCTGTATACTCACCGAAATACCGTTCTTTACAGAATAAGAAGAATAAAAGATGATTTCGGAATATGCATTGATTTGCCGGAAATGTATTTCAGATATTTGATTTCGGCAGCATTGGCAATCATAAGGCTGAACAGAGAGGATATTTTTATTGGGAACGGTGATTAAAATGAGAAAAATTATGCAGTTTAAAAATATGACGGATGTAATGGAATACATGGATACAAAGGTTTTCGATTACATTAACGAGGGGCAGATTGAAAGCTTTGAGTCTTTTGATGATTTTGATTTGCTTGCTTTTGACTATTATGACATACGAAGCGTTAAAGGCGACAATTCAAAAATAATGATTTATCTTGACGGAGAGGACTTATTTTTCTTTTGCGAAGATGAAATATCGGAAAAAAGAGTTATTTCTATAGTAAATGAACTTACGGAAAAAGAAGAACCCGAAAATGATAAGCTTCTTTATTATTTTTTTGTGCAGCTTTTAAAGGGTGACATGGATTATCTCGACAGTATGGAACAAAAGATTAATGATGAAGAACCGAGCATTTTTGCCGACAGTGAAAGAGAAGCGCTTGAGCGTATATCAAATTACCGAAAAAAGCTGCTTAAATTAAAACGCTATTATGAACAACTGGATTCTATCTTTGATGAGATGGCGGCAAATGATAACGAGCTTTTGCCAAACAAGATTGTAAAGAGGATTGTAATTTTGGGAGCGCGTACCGACAGATATTTAAGCGCTGTTCGAAGCTTGCAGGAAACGGTAAATCAAATGCGAGAAGCGTATCAGTCGCAGCTTTCGATAAAGCAGAATGAGCTTATGAAATTTTTTACTATTGTTACCGCAATATTTTTGCCGCTTACGTTAATTGCCGGATGGTACGGGATGAACTTTGCGTGGATGCCGGAATTTAAGTGGAAGTACGGGTATCCCGCAGTTATTGCCGTCAGTATTATAACAGTTATTTTGCTTATATGGTATTTCAGAAAGAAAAAATGGTTATAGAAAAATAAGAACGTTGTTTGGCAGAAAATAATTAATAAATATCGACCGGATTTTACACGACATTTCAACAGTGTTTTTGCGAAAAAAAACTTTTATTTTTATTTATAATGAATAAAAATAAAATATCTTGCTATAATAACTTGAAATAAATCGCGCAATATGGTATGATAATTATGTAATAAAATTAAATATATTCCATATTAGCCCGCAAATAGGGTGCGGGAGTTTCTACGTGGCAACCGTAAAATGCCTACGCTATGGTAAGATTATAAAAATTACATGCTTTACAGTTCGGATAACAATAAAAGAGTTTGGATTTTTTTGGTTTTGGTATTTTTAATATAAAACTATGGGTTTTGCTCTGTGTTAAATAAGATAAGAATATTCGGATTGTCTGCATTATTTTTGTCTGCTTATGCAGAATCAGCATTTGTATTTTTTAATGATTTATCAGGCGCGGGCATACGTGCCTTTTTCTGTATGCGGGCTTATGTGAAAATCAAAGAAAGGATGACAGACTGTGAAAAAAGTTGGAATTATAATGGGCAGTGACAGTGATTTACCTATTGTAAAAAAAGCAGCTGATATGCTGGACATTTTGGGAATACCCTTTGAGATACATGTATACTCCGCACACAGAACACCTGTGGAAGCAAGAGATTTTGCTTGTTCGGCACGGGAAAAAGGGTTTGGTGTAATTATAGCCGCTGCCGGTATGGCGGCTCATTTGGCGGGCGCAATTGCAGCAAATACCACACTTCCGGTTATAGGAATACCATGTAAATCATCAAATCTTGACGGTATTGACGCTTTGCTGTCTACAGTTCAGATGCCATCCGGCATACCTGTTGCGACTGTAGCGATAAACGGAGCAGTTAATGCCGCTTTACTTTCTGCACAGATACTTGCGGTAGAGGATAAGGAGCTTGCCGCAAAGCTTGATGAAAAACGTATTAACGATGCAAAAACGGTTCTTGAAAAGGACGCAAAAATAGCGGCTGAATTAAATAAATAAAATATATGTACCGCACAAAAACGCGGAGAAACGGAGGATTATTATGGAAAAGAAAGAAATGCTTTACGAAGGAAAGGCTAAGCGTGTTTATGCTACCGAAGATCCGGAGGTTCTGTTGGTTGACTATAAGGACGACGCAACGGCTTTTAACGGTATTAAAAAAGGTACGATTTCGGGAAAAGGCGCCATAAACAACAGAGTTACCAATTACATGATGCAGATTTTGGAAAAAGAGGGCGTTCCGACACATTTTGTCAAAGAGCTTTCAGATCGTGAAACACTTGTTAAAAAGGTATCTATTGTTCCTCTTGAGGTAATAATAAGAAATATATCGGCAGGCTCTTTTGCCAAGCGTTACGGAGTTGAAGAAGGCATTGTATTTAAAGAGCCTACAATAGAATTTTCATATAAGAATGACGAGTTGGGGGATCCACTGATAAATGATTATCATGCAATCGCACTCGGTTTGGCAACAAGAGAAGAAATAGAAACTATAAAGAATATGGCATTTAAAGTAAACAGCGTTATGAAAGCATATTTTAAGAAGCTTAATGTTGATTTGGTTGATTTCAAACTTGAATTCGGAAAAACATCGGACGGAACAATAGTTCTTGCAGATGAAATATCACCCGATACCTGCCGTTTCTGGGACTGCGATACCCATGAAAAGCTTGACAAGGATCGTTTCCGCAGAGATTTGGGAAATGTCGAGGATGCATACAAGGAAATGATGAAGAGAATTTTGGGAGAATAACTGCTGTGTAATTGCTGTAAGATACTGTATAAACAATTGACATATGCAGAGAAAGGACATAAAATAATGGGAGGATTTTTTGGAACAGTAAGCAAACGTGACGCAATACCCGACGTGTTTTTCGGAACCGATTATCATTCTCATCTGGGAACAAGACGCGGAGGAATTGCTGCATTTGACAGTGAGCTTGGACTGCAAAGAGAAATACACAATATAGAAAATTCACCGTTCAGAACAAAATTTGAACATATATTTGAAGAAATGAAGGGGAATTCGGCAATCGGGTGTATAAGTGATTCCGATCCACAGCCGCTTCTGATTCGCTCCAATATCGGAACGTATGCAATATGCGTTATCGGTATTGTTAATAACTCGGAGGAGATTATAAAGCAGTATCTTTCTTTCAGCGGAGGACATTTCGGAGTGATGACGGGAGGAAAGGTAAATTCGGTTGAGCTTGTAGCGGCTTTGATAAATCAAAAAAGTGATTTTACAGAGGGAATAAAATTTGCCCAAAACGTTATAGACGGCTCTGCTTCCATACTTATTTTAAAAGATGACGGTACGGTTATAGCTGCCCGTGACAGACTGGGACGTCTGCCCATACTTATAGGAAAAAATGAGGACGGATACTGTGTTTCCTTTGAATCCTTTGCTTATAAAAAGCTTGAATATCAAGATGAAAAAGAGTTAGGACCGGGAGAGATTGTTGAAATCAGTGCAAACGGAATAAAACAGTTGGCAAAGCCTGGTAAGGAAATGAGAATTTGCTCCTTTTTGTGGTCATATTACGGTTATCCCACGTCAAATTACGAAGGGGTAAACGTTGAGGTCATGAGATACAAAAACGGAGAAATTATGGCGCAGAACGATAAAGAAACGGGAAATGCGCAGGACATAGACTATGTGGGCGGCGTCCCCGATTCGGGAACCCCTCATGCGATAGGATATGCAAATGCAAGCGGAATACCCTTTGCAAGACCGTTTATAAAATATACGCCTACCTGGCCGAGAAGCTTTATGCCGACTCATCAGAATGACCGAAACAAAATAGCAAAAATGAAGCAGATACCTGTTCATGAGCTTATAACGGATAAAAGCCTGCTTTTTGTGGACGATTCGATTGTAAGAGGTACTCAGCTTAAGGAAACAGTAGACTTTCTCTATGCAAACGGTGCAAAATCGGTGCATATGAGATCTGCCTGTCCTCCTATTATGTATGGATGCAAGTATCTGAATTTTTCGAGAGCAACAAGCGATATGGAGCTTATAGCCCGCAGAATAATAATGGAGCTTGAGGGTGAGGAAGGCTTTAAGTATATAGAAGAATACAGCGATTCATCAACCGAAAGAGGGAAAAATTTAAGAAAAGCGATATGCGAAAAATTCAACTTTGCGTCTTTGGAATTTCAATCTCTGGAGGGAATAGAAAAGGCTATAGGAATTGAGCCGTGCAAGTTATGTACCTATTGTTGGAGCGGCAAGGAGTAACGGGAAAGATAAGCAGCGCATCTCACCCTTTTTCGGGACTTGAAGTACATTTAGTACGACTGCGTCCCTAAAAAGGGCAATCTGCTTGCTTCTCTTCCCCGTTACGAAAGTAATGCAGCAGGATATAAAGTGAAAGATAAGCGGCGCATCTCACCCTTTTTCGGGACTTGAAGTACATTACAATAGCAAAACCTACGTTTTGTGTTGCATTAGTTCGAGTAGCAAAATCAAAGAATTTTACTCTCACTGAAAGTACGACTGCGTCTTTTATGATAAGGATTATTTATTAAAATTTTTTATGTATTAAAAGAAAGGATTACGGATATGAACAATAAATCAAAATCTGACAGCTACGCAGCAGCCGGCGTTGATATTACGGCAGGCTATGATGCGGTAAAGCTAATGAAAAAGCACATTCAAAGAACCATGACCAATGGGGTTGTGTCGGATATAGGAGGATTTGGAGGTTTATTTGCTCCCGATATGACAAATATAAAAAAACCAGTACTTGTAAGCGGTACCGACGGAGTCGGAACAAAGCTGAAAATTGCGTTTTTAATGGACAAGCATGACACTGTCGGTATTGACTGTGTGGCTATGTGTGTAAACGATATTATATGCTGCGGTGCAAAGCCGTTATTCTTTCTTGACTATATTGCCTGCGGAAAAAATGTGCCTGAAAAAATTGCGGAAATTGTATCGGGTGTTGCAGAGGGCTGTGTTCAGTCGGGCTGCGCATTAATAGGTGGAGAAACGGCGGAAATGCCGGGATTCTATCCTGTGAATGAATATGATTTGGCAGGATTTTCGGTGGGAATTGTGGATAAGGACAGAGTTATAGATAATTCGTCAATGTGCGAGGGTGATATAGTTATAGCACTTCCGTCATCGGGTGTTCATTCAAACGGTTTTTCTTTGGTGAGAAAGGTATTTGATGTGGATAATAAGGATATAAATATACATATCGATGAGCTTGGAAAAACCTTGGGTGAAGAATTGTTGACACCTACAAAGATCTATGTAAATCAGATAATGAGGCTTAAGGATGCAGTTACTGTAAAATCTGTTTCCCATATTACCGGCGGCGGATTTTATGAAAATATTCCGAGAAGCATACCCGACGGATATTGTGCAAAAATTGAAAAATCGGCTGTTAGAGTGCTGCCTATATTCAACGTACTGCAAAAGACAGGAAACATTCCCGAACGGGATATGTTCAATACCTATAATATGGGTGTAGGCATGAGTGTTGTTGTATCAAAGAATGATGCGGACAAGGCTGTTGAAATTCTTGACGGAGCATATATTATCGGTGAGATTGTAAAGGGAGAAGGCGGTGTTACTCTGTGCTGAAAACTAAAATTGCGGTTTTGGTAAGCGGAGGGGGAACTAACCTACAGGCGTTAATAGATGCGCAAACCGGCGGAGCAATCAAAAACGGTGAAATATCACTTGTTATTTCAAACAAAGAGAATGCTTATGCTCTTGAAAGAGCAAGAAACAATAATATTAAAGCACTGTATATAAAAAAAGATGAAAATTTTGAAAAAAATCTTATTGAGCAGTTGGAGAAAAACGAAATCCAACTGATTGTTCTTGCAGGCTTTTTGGTTATTCTGAGCCAAGAATTTGTAAAAAGATTTCCAAACAGAATAATAAATATTCATCCGTCATTGATCCCGTCTTTCTGTGGCGACGGATTTTACGGTCTGAAGGTTCATGAGGCTGCATTAAAGCGCGGCGTGAAAATAACGGGCGCCACAACTCATTTTGTAAATGAGATAACGGACGGAGGAGAAATAATTATGCAGAAAGCCGTTGAAATTAAGGACGGCGACACTCCGGAAATTCTTCAAAAAAGAGTTATGGAAGAGGCTGAATGGAAGATATTGCCTTTATCGGTGGAAAAGGTTTCAAAACAAATACTTGAAAACATATAACGAAAGGTTGAAATGCTATGATAAATGAATTATGTTCAAACAAATATCCCGGAAGAGGGATAATATTGGGAGCGACTCCCAACGGTGAAAATGCAGTTATTGCATATTTTATTATGGGCAGATCGGAAAACAGCAGAAACAGGATTTTTGTTGAAGAAAACGGCGGAATAAAAACAAAGGCTTTCGATGAATCTAAAATGACCGATCCATCTTTGATAATATACTCGCCTGTAAGAGTTCTTGGTGATGTTACCATTGTTACAAACGGAGATCAGACCGATACCGTATATGATTTTCTGAAGGACGGAAAAACCTTTGAAGAAGCATTGAGAACAAGAGAGTATGAGCCGGACGAGCCGAACTTTACACCGAGAATAAGCGGTATGCTTGATTTGACTGACGGATTTTCATATAAGCTGAGCATTTTAAAATACAACAACGGAAATTGTCAGAGAAATTTTTTCGAATATGAGGACAAAGTGAACGGAAAGGGACACTTAATACACACCTACAAAACAGACGGCAATCCGATTCCGACATATACCGGAGAACCGAGAGAAATAGAACTGAATAATGATTTTGATGAGTTTTGCGATGATTTGTGGAGAAGTCTTGATTCAGAGAACAGGGTATCATTATTTGTAAGATATATAAACTTAAAGGATAAATCCGAAAAAACAAGAATTATAAACGGAGCCGAGGAATAAATCGAAAAGGCGGTCATATATTTGCTTCGGCATGGAAAGGAAATGTTGTAATATGAAAGAATTAGAATTAAAATACGGCTGTAATCCGAATCAGAAGCCGTCAAAAATATTTATGGAGGACGGACGTGATTTGCCGATAGAGGTTTTAAACGGAAAACCGGGATATATAAATTTTTTGGATGCATTTAACAGCTGGCAGCTGGTATGCGAATTGAAACAGGCTACAGGCTTGCCTGCCGCCGCTTCCTTTAAGCATGTAAGTCCTGCCGGAGCAGCTGTGGGATTGCCCTTGTCCGATATTTTAAAGAAAATTTATTTTGTTGATGATTTGGAGCTGTCGCCCTTGGCAAGCGCATATGCACGCGCAAGGGGAACGGACAGAATGTCCTCATTCGGAGATTGGATTGCCTTATCCGATGTTTGTGACAAGGAAACGGCAACGCTCATAGCAAGAGAAGTTTCTGACGGAATAATAGCTCCCGGATATACCGATGAGGCTTTCCAAATTCTTTTGGGAAAAAGAAAGGGAAATTATAATATAGTTAAAATTGATGAAAATTATCGTCCGAATCCTATTGAAAAGAAACAGGTATTCGGCATTACCTTTGAACAGGGCAGAAACGAATTTGAAATTAATAAGGCGCTGCTTGAAAATGTTGTCACCGATAACAAAGAAATTCCGGAGCAGGCTAAAATCGATTTGATTATTTCTCTTATCACATTAAAATACACGCAGTCTAATTCCGTTTGTTATGCGGTGGGCGGACAGACCATAGGGGTCGGCGCAGGTCAGCAGTCAAGAATACACTGCACAAGGCTTGCCGGAAACAAAGCGGATATTTGGCATTTAAGACAGCATCCGAAGGTTTTGGGATTACAGTTTAAAAAGGATATAAGACGTCCGGACAGAGATAATACCATTGATGTTTATATTTCCGATGAATGTGATGACGTTATCGGCGATGATGTATGGCAGAATTTCTTTGAGGTTAGACCTGAAAGATTGACAGCCGAAGAAAAGAAAGAATTTTTATCTAAGGTGGATAATGTTTCTCTCGGAAGCGACGCATTTTTCCCGTTCGGAGATAATATAGAAAGAGCAAAAAAGAGCGGTGTTAAATATATAGCACAGCCGGGCGGTTCCATAAGGGACGATAATGTTATAGAGGCGTGCAATAAGTATGGTATGGCTATGGCATTTACGGGAATGAGATTATTCCATCATTAATAATATGCACTACATTTTGTTGCTGAAAAACAGCGGAACGGAGGATTTATATGAGAATAATGGTTGTCGGCGGAGGCGGTCGTGAACACGCAATCATAAAAAAACTGAAAGAAAGTCCCAAAACGGAAATTATATATGCATTGCCGGGAAACGGCGGGATAAGCAGGGACGCAGAATGTGTTGAAATAGGAGCAAAGGATATTGACGCAATTACAAAATTTGCTGTTGATAATAAGATAGACTTTGCGGTTGTTGCTCCCGATGACCCGTTGGTTTTGGGTGCTGTTGACGCACTGCATAAGGCAGGGATAAAGTGCTTCGGACCGGAGGCGAAAGCAGCCGTCATAGAGGGAAGTAAGGTTTTTTCAAAGAATCTTATGAAAAAGTATAATATTCCCACAGCGGCTTATGAAGTTTTTTCAAATCCGGAGGATGCACTTGAATTTTTAAAAAACTCGGTATATCCTACGGTAATAAAGGCGGACGGACTTGCTCTCGGCAAGGGCGTGGTTATATGTCCCGATTACAAATCCGCCGAAGAGGCAATTAATTCCATAATGAATGACAAAATATTCGGAGACAGCGGAAACAATATTGTTATTGAAGAATTTTTGACAGGACCGGAAGTGTCTGTGCTGTGCTTTACAGACGGAAAAACAATTGCTCCTATGGTTTCGTCAATGGATCATAAAAGAGCGCTTGACAATGACGAGGGTTTAAATACCGGAGGTATGGGAACGATAGCTCCGAATCCTTGTTATACCGATGAAATTGCCGCAGAATGTATGAAAAAGATATTTATCCCGACGGTTGAGGCTATGAATAAAGAGGGAAGAACCTTTAAAGGCTGTCTTTATTTCGGACTGATGCTTACCGAAAACGGCCCTAAGGTTATCGAATATAACTGCCGTTTCGGAGATCCCGAAACACAGGTTGTACTTCCTTTGTTAAAAACAGATTTATTGGAGATTATGACGGCAGTTGAGGATGAAAGACTTGACGAGGTCAAGGTTGAATTTTCAAAGGGCGCTGCTTGCTGTGTTGTTATGGCATCGAAGGGATACCCCAAAAAGTATGATACCGGTTATGAAATTACCGAGGAAAAGCTTGATGACAATGCGGTTGTTTATCATGCCGGAACAAAGATAAGGGACGGTAAAATTGTTACTTCCGGAGGACGTGTTCTCGGAGTTACCGCAACGGCAGATAATCTTGAAGATGCCGTAAAGGACGCTTACAAGGCAACAGAGAGGATTCATTTCGAAAATTCATACACAAGATCCGATATAGGACAAAGGGCATTGAAAATTTTGAACAAATAAAATGAATTTAAAAGCAGAAGAACACTTTTTGCTTTTTACATAAAACACCGTATAAATACGGTGTTTTCCGAATATAAAAATATACTCATATGAAAGGATGTGTCGGAATGGTTTTTCGTGTTTATACCGAAAGAAAATCCGGACTGGAAAATGAAGCAAAAGCGCTGAAAAAGGAGATAAACAGTCTGTTATCCGTAAAATCGCTTGAAAATATAAGAATTTTTAACAGATATGATGTTGAGAATATTGACAGCTTGCTTTTTGAGAAGAGTAAAGTGACGGTGTTTTCTGAACCGCAGACCGATAATTTGTTTGACGAGCTTCCGGAAACGGGCGCATATGTTTTTGCAGTGGAATATTTGCCGGGACAGTATGATCAAAGAGCTGACTCGGCGGCGCAATGTATTCAGATTATGTCGCAGGGAGAGCGCCCTACCGTAAAAACAGCAAAGGTTTATATGCTTTTCGGAAGTCTGTCCGAGGACGAAATTTCTCAAATTCAGAAATATGTTATAAATCCTGTGGAGAGCAGATTGGCAAGCCTTGAAAGATACGAAACGCTTGATACGGAGGTAGAGATACCGACAGAGGTTGAAACGCTTGACGGATTTATTTCTCTTGATGACAAAGGGTTAGAAGATATGCTTAACAGTCTGGGACTTGCTATGGACTTTGATGACATAAAATTCTGTCAGAGCTATTTTAAAAACGAAAAAAGAGATCCTACCATAACGGAAATAAGAATGATAGATACCTATTGGTCGGATCATTGCAGACACACCACCTTTTTAACTACGGTTGATGATGTTTCCTTTGAGGATGAAATTCATAAAGAGTCATATGAGAGATATATTAATACAAGAAAGAGTTTAAACAGAACAAAGCCTGTAAATCTTATGGATATTGCTACCATTGCGGTCAAGGCTCTTAAAAAGGAAGGAAAGCTTGACAAGCTTGACGAATCGGAGGAAATTAATGCCTGCACAGTTAAAATAGATGTTGACGCAGAGGGAGAAAAAGAAAAATGGCTGTTATTGTTTAAAAATGAAACCCATAATCACCCAACCGAAATAGAGCCTTTCGGAGGTGCGGCAACCTGCATAGGAGGAGCAATAAGAGATCCGTTGTCGGGAAGGGCGTATGTGTATCAGGCAATGAGAGTTACAGGTGCCGGAAATCCCCTTGTAAGCGTAAAAGATACAATAAAGGGGAAATTACCTCAAAGAAAGATTGTTACAACAGCCGCTGCCGGATACAGCTCATACGGTAATCAGATCGGGCTTGCAACAGGACAGGTAGATGAGATATACCATGACGGATATGTGGCAAAAAGAATGGAAATAGGAGCTGTTGTGGGTGCTGTTCCGCAGGAGAATGTAAGACGTGAAGTACCTTTGGCGGGAGATTTGGTAATATTGCTTGGAGGAAGAACCGGACGTGACGGCTGCGGAGGAGCAACCGGTTCATCAAAGTCGCACAGCCTTGAATCGTTGGAAAAGTGCGGTGCTGAGGTTCAAAAGGGTAATGCGCCGGAGGAAAGAAAGCTTCAAAGACTTTTCAGAAATCCCGAAGCTTCAAAGCTTATAAAAAGATGTAATGACTTCGGAGCAGGCGGCGTAAGCGTTGCAATCGGTGAGCTTGCTGACGGTCTTGACATAGACTTAAATAAGGTGCCGAAAAAATATGAAGGACTTGACGGTACGGAATTGGCAATAAGCGAATCACAGGAAAGAATGGCAGTGGTGGTAGAGCCTAAGGATGTTGATAAGTTTATACAGCTTGCCGATTCGGAAAATCTTGAGGCAACTGTTGTAGCTTCTGTAAAAGAAGAAAAACGCCTGACAATGACGTGGAACGGAAACAAAATTGTTGACATATCCCGTGAATTTTTAAATTCAAACGGCGCTGAAAAGCATATAAAGATTACCGTTTCAAAGCCGGAAGAATACACAAAGAAAATCAGCGGAAATTTTGAAAGTGAATATAAGGCTTTGGCAGCCGATCTTAATGTTTGTTCAAAGAGAGGACTTTCCGAAAGATTTGACTCAACAATAGGTTCAAATACAGTGTTGATGCCCTTTGGAGGAAAATATCAAATGACTCCGACACAGGCAATGGCGGCAAAAATACCTATGACGGAAAAGGAAACAACAACTTGTTCTGTTATGGCTTGGGGATATAATCCTCAAATTGCGGTAAAGAGCCCTTATCATAGCGCATATCTTGCCGTGATTGAATCGGTGGCAAAGCTTGTTGCGACAGGTGCGCCTTTGAATGATTGTTATTTGACCTTTCAGGAGTATTTTGAAAAACCGATGCATGAAGCAAAACGCTGGGGAAAGCCGCTGGCAGCACTGCTCGGAGCATTTGATGCCCAAATGGATCTTGGCTTCGGAGCTATAGGCGGCAAGGATTCCATGAGCGGAACATTTGAAAATATTGATGTACCGCCGACGCTTGTTTCCTTTGCCGTTACTGTCGGAAATACGGAAAATATCATATCTCCGGAATTTAAAAAGACGGGTTCTTCGGTAAGACTGGTTTGCGCAAAGATGAATGAAAAGGGATTGCCGGACGCAAAGGCGTTTTTAGATACGGCAAAAGAAATATGCAGATTAATCGCAGATAAAAAGATAATTTCGGCATATACACCAACATACGGCGGTATTGCAGAGGCTGTTATGAAAATGAGCATGGGTAACAGAATAGGCTTTGAATACGGCAGCATTTCTCAGGAGGAAATATTCGGATATTCCTACGGAGCATTTATAATAGAAACAGACGGGGAATGTGAGTTGGGAAAAGAAATAGGCAGAACGATTCCGCAGTATGAGATCAGATCCGGGTTTGGAAATGTGTCTATGTCAGAAATCGAAGATTTGTATGAAAATAAGCTTGAGAAGATTTATCACTGCAACATAGAACAGGAGGGAGCAAAGCCTTCAAATATTTCATACATGGTGCAAAACAGAGTTTCGCCTAAAATTAAAGCGGCAAAGCCTAAGGTATTAATTCCGGTATTTCCGGGAACAAACTGTGAATATGACACGGCAAAGCAGCTGATAAGAGCGGGGGCAGAGCCGGAAATATTTGTTATAAATAACTTGACCGCATCGGGTGTTGCAGACTCGGTAAACAAATTTAAAAAGAAGATAGACGAATCGCAGATAATATTTATTCCGGGAGGCTTTTCCGGCGGAGATGAACCTGACGGTTCGGGTAAGTTTATAACCGCATTTTTCAGAAATCCGCAGATTTCCGACAGCGTAAATACTCTTCTAAAAAACAGGGACGGTCTTATGGCAGGTATATGCAACGGATTTCAGGCGTTGGTAAAGCTTGGTCTTGTACCCTTCGGAGAAATTGTGGAGGCTGATGACAAAACGCCTACTTTAACATATAATGTGATAGGACGCCATCAGTCAAGACTTGTAAGAACAAGAATTGCATCAAATAAATCCCCCTGGCTTGCTGATACAAAGGTAGGAGAGGTCTATACCGTACCTATTTCACACGGTGAGGGCAGATTTATATGTACAGATGAGCTTTTACAAAAAATGATAGAAAACGGACAGGTTGCAACACAGTATGTTGACCTTGATTCAAATGCTACAAATGATATACATTATAATCCCAACGGTTCGGTAATGGCAATTGAAGGTATAACATCGCCGGACGGACGTATTATCGGAAAAATGGGACATTCGGAAAGAATCGGAAAAAATCTTTACAAAAACGTTGAAGGATGTTATAATATTAATATGTTTGAATCGGCAGTAAAATATTTTAAGTAATTGAAAAATTTTATATGAAGTGCCGCAAATCGGAGCACAGTTAATAAAAACGAAAGAAAGGACAGATAAATAATGGCAACTTATTTCAATGAACCATCACGTACTTTTAACGAATACCTTTTGATACCGGGATATACATCAAGGGATTGTATCCCCTCAAATGTATCACTGAAAACACCATTGGTAAAATTTAAAAGAGGAGAAGAACCGCCTATAACCTTGAATATTCCGCTTGTTTCGGCAATAATGCAGTCGGTGTCAAACGACACATTGGCAATTGCACTTGCAAAGGAGGGAGGATTGTCCTTTATTTACGGCTCGCAGTCCATTGAAGATGAAGCCGAAATGGTATCGAGAGTAAAAAATCATAAGGCAGGCTTTGTTATCAGCGATTCACAGCTTTCTCCGAAGGCTACTCTTGCAGATGTGCTTGAGCTAATAGAAAAAACGGGACACTCAACAATTGCCGTAACAGATGACGGAAAGGCAAACGGAAAGCTTTTGGGTATTATAACAAGCAGAGATTTCAGAGTAAGCAGAATGAGCTCCGATTTATGTGTTACGGAATTTATGACACCCTTCGATAAGCTTATTACAGCTCCCGAAAATACAACTTTAAAGGAAGCAAATGATATTATTTGGGAACATAAATTAAACTCGCTGCCTATTATAAACGATAAACAGCAGCTTTTATATCTTGTTTTCAGAAAGGATTATTCAACTCATAAGGAAAATCCACAGGAGATACTTGATGATAAAAAAAGATATATGGTAGGTGCGGGTATTAATACACTGGATTATGAAAAAAGAGTTCCTGCGTTGGTTGAAGCCGGTGCTGATGTGCTTTGTATTGATTCTTCTGAGGGATATTCAATATGGCAGAAGCAGACAATTGATTTTATAAGAGAAAAGTACGGAGACAGTGTAAAGGTAGGAGCCGGAAACGTTGTTGACCGTGAGGGATTTTTGTTCCTTGCAGAAGCCGGTGCGGATTTTGTTAAAATCGGTATCGGAGGCGGCTCAATATGCATAACGAGAGAGCAAAAGGGTATCGGCAGAGGACAGGCAACCGCTGTTATTGAGGTTGCGGCTGCAAGAGATGAATATTACGAAAAAACCGGAATTTATATTCCTATTTGCTCGGACGGCGGTATTGTTCATGATTATCACATGACGCTTGCTCTTGCTATGGGCGCTGACTTTATTATGCTTGGAAGATATTTTGCAAGATTTGACGAATCACCTACGAACAAATTAAACATCAACGGTACATATGTAAAGGAGTACTGGGGTGAAGGTTCAAACAGAGCAAGAAATTGGCAGAGGTATGACTTGGGCGGAAAGTCTAAGCTTTCCTTTGAGGAGGGTGTTGATTCCTACGTTGTTTATGCCGGAAGTCTTCATGATAATGTTGAAAAGAGCTTGTATAAGGTAAAATCAACTATGTGCAACTGCGGTGTAACCAATATTCCCGATTTGCAGAAAAATGCAAAGTTAACCGTTGTTTCTTCAACAAGTATTATTGAGGGTGGATATCACGATGTTACTCTTAAAACGGCAAACGCGAAAATCTGATTGAGGGTTTTCTTTAACAAATCGAAAAAAGTTAAAAAATGACTAATATCCCCAAAAAGGAATTTAGTCATTTTTTTTTGTATGCAATTTTGCCTGAAAATTTTAAATCGGAGCAACGATCTGCTTTGCTTGCAAGGAGCAGAGCTTGCGACAGCTTGCAACCTGCGCAGAGGTTATAATTTTATGAGTGAAAAGTGACAGTAACGGTTGTACCTTCATCAAGCTTACTGTCAAGAGAAATTTCTGCATTGTGATATATTGCACCGTGCTTGACAATTGACAATCCAAGCCCGGTTCCTCCTACAGCCTTTGAGCGTCCCTTATCAACTCTGTAAAATCTTTCAAAAATTCTGTTTTGTTCGGAGAACGGAATGCCTATTCCGCTGTCCTGTACGGAAAATATAATTTTATTTTCCGATGAGGTGACGCTTACGTCCACAGTACCGTTTTCCTTATTATATTTTATGGCGTTATCACAGATATTATAAATCATTTCATCAAGTATTTTCCGTACACCGAAAACTGTTGCGTTATTGCCGTGAAGCTTTATTGTTATTTTCTTTTTTTCTGCCTCGGGCTTAAGACGGTTGATTATTTCCTTTGAAAGCTCATACAGGTCAACGGAGTCTTTTGTATAATCTATATTTTTTTCGTCCAGCTCTGAAATTTTTATTATATCATTTACAAGACTAATAAGCCTTTGAGATTCATCATAAATGGATTTTGAGAAATCAATAACGGTTTCGGGAGGTGTTCCGCCCTCTTTCATAAGCTCTGCAAAACCTGAGATTGAAGTCAAAGGGGTTTTAAGCTCATGTGAAACATTTGCGGTAAATTCACGTCTTAAAGCTTCTCTTTCGGCATTTTCGGTAATGTCTATAATAATAATTACAGCGCCTATAACATTTCCTTTGTTGGTGACAGGGTTTGCAATAAGGTTATATGTAAGACTTTCACACTGCATATTACTTTGTATTCGTTTGCCCGATAAAACGGTATCTACAACATTTCTGAAATCATGCGTTCTGTTCAGCGTTAATACGCTGCTGCCCTTAGCATCCTCGGATTTCAACAGCTTTAATGCGGCGGAATTGTAAGACAACAGATTGGTTTTATTGTCTATAACCAAAAATCCCTCATTCATATTATCTGTTATCAGCTTAAATTCTTTCTGCATTTGATAGGCTTCTTCGAGCTGCTTTGATATTGTTTTTTGCTGTGCTGCAATTTTACTTAAGAATGGAGTAAGCTCATCATAGGTGTTGTTATTTTCGGGATCGTCCAGATTGATACTGTTTATAGGGTTAATAATGCTTTTTGATATTTTGGACGACATGAAAAAGGAAAGAATTAGGGCAAGCACAATTATAAGTATAAGGGGCTGAAGCAAACCAAGCAGAATTGTAATTATAGTGTACTGCTTGGCAGAAACACGAAGAATTGAGCCGTCCGAAAGAACAGACGCATAGTATATGGTTTTTTCGGTCATTGTATTCGAATACCTTATACTTGTTCCGCTGCCCTTTTTTATTGCCGATTGAATTTCGCTGCGGTTAAGGTGATTGTCAAGGGAGTCGGCGTTTGCCGCTGTGTCGGCAATAACGGTTCCGTCCTGTGATATAAGTGTTATTCTTTTGTCTTCATCCTTAAAGCTGTCAAAAAAATTCAAGCCTTCATTCTCTATTGTATAAGCAATATATTTTGCCTCGATTTTCAACTCGTTTATAAGCTGTCCTTCAAACAGGTCAAATATAAAACCCGTTATAAGTATCAGGCTTACTAAAAGAACTGACATTGAGGTGAGTATTATTGAACGGTAAATTTTTTTAGTCATTATCGGTACCTCCGATTTTATATCCGATATTTTTAACGGTTTGAATAAGTTTTCCGGCACTTCCAAGCTTTATTCTTAATTTTCGGATATGAACGTCAAGTGTTCTTGATTCCGAGTAGTATTCGCCCCACACCTTATTTAAAAGCTCATCACGGCTTACAACATTTCCTTTTGCGGAAAGAAGAACCATAAGCAGGGAATATTCCTTGTATGAAAGGGCAATTTCCTGCCCCGAAACCTTTATAATATGTTTTTGAGGATCTACATAAAGAGAATCTAAAGAATAAATTGTTTTTTCAGTGTTTTTGTACACTCTTCGCAAAAGCGCTTTTACTCTTGAGATTAATTCCGTCATGCCGAAAGGCTTGGAAATGTAGTCATCGGCTCCGGAGTCAAGTCCCGTAACCTTGTCAAATTCACTGTCCTTTGCGGTAAGCATAATAACAGGCAAATCCTCGGTACGTTCGTTTTTTCTTATCTTTTTAAGTATTGAAAGACCGTCTTCCTCCGGCAGCATTATGTCAAGTATTATCAGTTCGGGAAGATTAGTCTTGAGTTCCTCCCAAAAGGAATGAGGCTGTTCAAAGCCTTTTACTTCATATCCTTCTTTTGTCAAGGCATAGGAAACCAGTTTTCTTATGTTATCATCATCTTCAACCAAATAAATCATAAAATTCCACCTTCTTTACTAATAATAAATTATATCATAATGTTTTAATAACTTCAATATATTAATTAATTAAAATTATTTCAGCACGCCGGAAAATTTTTATGATATTATTCGGGCGGTGAATGAAAGTTTTAAATGTGTTGCGAGTATTCATCTTCCTTGTGACGGCCTGTTATAGAATAAATAACCCATTCGGCGATGTTTTCGGCGTGATCGCCTATGCGTTCAAAGTATTTTGCAATCATCAGCAAATCAAGCAATGCTTCGGCATTGTCCTTTTCGGTCTGAATACCTAAAATCAGCTCGTGTTTTATCTTTATAAATAATTCATCAACGGTGTTATCTTGAACAATAACGTTGTTTGCAATATCAATATCGGATTTTACAAAGGATTCTATACTGTCGGTAACCATTTTTATTGTTGATTTTGCCATATCCTCTATATGTACTCTTGTAGTGTAACCGCTGATATTTATAAAATGGGCAATTTCCGCAATATCGGAAGCTTGGTCGCCTATTCTTTCCATGTCTGAAATCATTTTTAGGGCTGAGGAAATTTTTCTTAGGTCGGTAGCTACAGGCTGTTGTAATAAAAGTAATTTCATACATAAATTTTCTATGTCACGTTCTTTTTGGTCTATTTGTTTGTCAGCGTCATAAACATTGTTTTCCAATGCATCGTTATTTTCGATAAGAAATTTTACTGCATTGCTTATGGCGTCCTCACAAAGTGCTCCCATTGTTATAAGCTCGGTATTTAATTTTTGTAATTGTTCGTCAAAGCGTGTTCTCATATTAATCCTCCATTCCGCCGCCATGCGGCGGCACAAATCCAACGTGGAAAAGACGCAAGCAGGTCGTTCTTTTTCGGAACGCCGACGTACTTAAGTGAGAGTCAAAATCTTTGATTTTGTCACTCGAACTTATGCAACGCAAAACGTAGGTTTTGCCATTGTAAACGTGTACTACAAGCTCCGAAGAAGGGCGAGATGCACCGCTTATCTTTCGCGTTAACAGTCCTTTCAATGATGATTTCCGAAATATATTAACCGAATCTTCCGGTAATGTAATCTTCTGTTCTTTTATCCTTTGGCTGTGAAAACATTTTTTCGGTATCATCATATTCAATCAATTCTCCAAGAAGGAAAAATGCGGTTTTATCGGCTATACGAAGTGCCTGCTGCATATTGTGGGTTACAATAACAATTGTATATTTTTCTTTCAGCTCCAATGCCAGATCCTCAATTTTTGATGTTGAGATAGGATCAAGAGCTGAAGTGGGTTCATCCATTAACAATATTTCGGGTTCAACCGCAAGAGCTCTTGCGATACAAAGTCTTTGCTGCTGACCTCCGCTCATACCCAGTGCGCTTTTTTTCAGTCTGTCCTTACACTCATCCCATATAGCGGCCTGTCTTAAGGAACGTTCCACCGTTTCGTCAAGCTTAACCTTTGATCTTATCCCGTGGATTCTCGGCCCGTAGGCTATATTATCATAAATGCTCATGGGGAATGGATTGGGTTTTTGAAAAACCATTCCCACACGTTTTCTGAGAAGTGTGACGTCAATATCCTTATAAATGTTGACACCGTTTAATATAATATTACCCTCAATTCTGCATCCTTCAACCAAATCGTTCATACGATTCAGGGATTTTAAAAAGGTAGACTTGCCGCAGCCCGAAGGACCTATCAGAGCGGTGATACGGTTTTTTGGAATATCTATATTAATATTTTTAAGCGCATGGTTTGTGTCATACCATAAATTCAAATCCGATACATTTAAATAAGACATATTTAACTCCATTCTGCCGCCCGGGCGGCATAATTATTTATAGCATAAGCAATTACAAAATGTTTCTTTGGTAAATCACTGATTAAATAATTCTTAAGGGCTTTACGCATATTAAAATTAAATATTTTTGGCTTCTGAATAATATTTAATCATTGGTTCTTTAATTTTTTTGAGGCAAGCTTTGCACAAATGTTTACAATGAAAGTAAGTAAAAGCAGTATAACCGCAATAGCGAAAGCAATGTCAAATTCGCCCCGTTCCTTTGCATACATATAAAGGGCAACCGACAAAGTTGAACCTGCATTGTTAGGGAGTGGAGCGGAGACGGGAGAGATAATTTCGTTTGCCATTCCTGCGGTAAATAATAAAGCTGCGCTTTCTCCGACAATTCTTCCTATCGATAAAATACAGCCTGTTACAATTCCCTCAACGGAGGAGGGAAGAACAACCGATTTTATCATGTGCCACTTTCCGCTTCCCAATGCTAAAGATCCCTCACGGTAAGAGTCGGGGACTGTTTTCAGACTCTCCTGTGTTGTACGTATAATAGTAGGCAAGGTCATAATAACAAGAGTAAGAGCACCTGCTATAAGGCTTGTGCCCAGTGAAAAAAACTGTACAAAAATAAGCATACCCACAAGACCGTAAATAATAGAGGGTATTCCGGAAAGCGTTTCTGCCGCAAGCTCTATTATTTCTACAATTTTTTTGTTTTTTGCGTATTCATTAAGATAAACGGCAGAGCCTACACCGATAGGAAGAACGATCAGCAAAGTCATTATTATTATGTAGACGGTATTCAAAATGTTGGGAAGTATTCCGTCGGTTTCGTTAATAAGACTGGGCTTTCTGCTTACAAGCCCCCATGTAACATAGGGAATGCCCCTGTAAAGTATATATCCGATCAGACCGATAAAAGACAATACTATTATTCCCACGGCGGTATACATAAGTGTTTTCATTATAATTTCATAGAGCTTTCTTTTAAATGACGCGCCTTTCATATTCGTATCAGTGCTCCTTTCGTTTAATAACCAAATTTAAAAACAGATTTATAATCAGAATAAACACAAACAGTACAAGGGCAATTGAAAATAAAGCCTCACGCTGCAAGCCCGACGCATAGGACATTTCCGATGCAACGGCTGTTGTTAAAAATCTTACGCTTGAAAACATTGACGGCATATTGGGAACATTTCCCGATACCATCATTACTGCCATCGCTTCGCCTATAGCTCTTCCTATTCCAAGAACTGCCGAAGCCGAAATGCCGCTTTTTGCGGCAGGAACAGAAACCTTAAATATTGTTTCGGTTTTGGTTGCTCCGAGAGCCAGTGAAGCTTCTTCATATTCTTTCGGAACTGCATTAAGGGCTGTTTCCGAAACGCTTATGACGGACGGAAGAATCATGATTGTCAGTACCGCTATTGCAGAAAACAGGTTTGCACCGTCGGGAAGGTTAAAGATATTTCGTACAAAGGGCACAATAACTATCATACCTACCAAACCGTAAATTACGGACGGTATTCCCGAAAGCAATTTTACGGCAGAACGAATTATACCGGCCGTTCTTTTGTGCGTCGTTTTTGATATATATACGGCGCACAAAATTCCGATGGGTACTCCTATTATAACAGCGCCCAAAGTACCATAAACAGAGGTCAGGATAAAAGGAAGTATTCCGTAGTTCGGATTGGCAGAGGTAGGAGACCAAATTTTACCGAACAGAAAATCAAAAATTCCTATTTTGCCTATTGCCGGAGTACCCGATATGATAAGAAAGACGGTAATTACAATTACAAAGGCAACCGATATAAAGCCGCATAAAGCGAATAATAAATTCATTGTGTTTTCGAGTATGTTTTTTCTTTTTTCGGTCATTTTTATTCCTCCGTTTCAATGGTTTACATCGGCATTGATTTTTAATAATTAAGTTTTATCTGACAACAGGGACTGCTCCTGCTTTTTCGATAAGGTCATCAGCAGCCGGGCTTGTGGCAAACTCAAAGAAATCTTTTGCAGCTTCGCTTAATTGAGAATCCTTTTTTGTTACCAGAATAAAATCACGTTGAATTTTATATGTACCGTTTTGTATGGTTTCAACCGTTGGTTTTACACCTTCAACACTTATTGCTTTTACTGAATCCTTTACTGCTGCAAGTGAAGCGTAACCTACAGCATTCGGGTTTGATGATACGGTTTGAACAACGTCACCCGTTGAGGTCAGTTCCTGTGAATATACACATTGATCTTTTGTTTTTGTGATGGATTCAAAGCCGTCTCTTGTGCCTGAAGCAGCTTCACGACCTATGCATACAATAGGTAAATCGTTTCCTCCCACTTCACTCCAGTTTGTTATCTTACCTGTATAAATGTCGGAAATTTGTTCAATACTTAAATCTTCTACTGTATTTTCGGGATTTACAATTACTGCTATTCCGTCTATTGCAACTATTTTTGCATCTAAAGTTTCGGCTTCATCGTCTTTTAAATCTCGGCTTGACAGTCCGATATCACATCTGCCCTCCGAAACAGCCTGAATGCCCGAACCGGAGCCTGTTGGATTGTAGGTTACCTTAATGCTTGGATTTTCTTCCATATAAGCTTCACTCAAATATCCGATAACCTTTTCCATTGATGTTGAACCGTCTGTTGTTACAGTTCCCGAACTTTTACATCCGGCACACAGTGCAGCCAATAAGAGTAATGATGTTACTGATGTTAAAATTTTTTTCATATTAATCCTCCATTCTGCCGCCTTGAGGCAGCACAAACCATAATTATGGAAAATACGCCGTGTATTGACGCATTTCCAATGTTAAAATGTTTTTTGTGATTTCATTATAGCTCATTGTATGTTAATTCTGAAAGCTGTTTTGTGTTAAATGTATGTAAATTTTTGCAATTATTAAAAAAATAAAAAATCCATATTCCTGTCAAGGCTGATATTATCATGAATTTTAGTCTTTGCAGGAATATGGATTTTGATATGATAAAATGTTTATGTAAATCCTAAATGAGTGTCTCATTAAATTCTTTTTTTTAATTTATTGCATACGAAATAGCCTTACCCGTCAGACTTTTCGGTAAGGCTTCCGCCGTTTCACAAAAGGTAAAGAAATTGTCTGCCGCTTCCTTTCCTTTTGTGTATGGCGGACATATCAATGCTCTGTGGTGAAAGCTCACCGAGGCGCAGTTATCGACGAACTCAAAAGCGGTTTGCAAGTTTCACATCGTGAGGTGTGGGAGAGAAGAAACAATAGCGTAATCGTAGCCCTACGGACAGAAACTTAATACTAAGGAGTATTTGGCGGATAAGTTGACGCAAAATAATAAAGACCAAAAGGTAACCGTAACCCGAATGCGTAGATTAAGAGGGTAGACGAGGAAAGAGTATCGGCTTATCCCGTGAGGTCCCATATATCAGCATTTTGGAAAACTCATACTAACCTTTAACCCACCAAGCGGAGATTTAGAAAGCTTCAACATATATTCCTTCCCAAATACTATTGAAATACGCTTGTTAACATTATAAAGTCCTATACTTTCGGAGTTACTTGATGGATTTGCAATACTTAAATTAATTTTTTCGATTTCTTCATCGGTAAGATATGTGCCGTTATCGTCAATATTGATAACCAAATAATCCCTATATTCCTTTGCGGTAATTTGTATCAGTCCGTCAGGTTTGTTTTTGATTCCGTGAAATACAGCATTTTCAATTATCGGCTGCAGCGAAAGCTTTAGCATATTATATTTCTTTATACGATCATCGATTTGCAATTGTACATTAAAGCTTTTTTCGTATCGAATATTTAAAAGCTGTATATATGTCATAGAATATTCAATTTCTTCTTGAATACTGACAAGATAGTCACTCGACTCGATAAAAGAGTTTATCATTCTGCCCAATACAACCAGCATATCCGAAACTTGGTTTTTGCCTTGAAAAAGATCAAAGGCTTTCAGGTTGATAACTTCAAGTGTATTTCTCAAAAAATGAGGAGTGATTTGTGATTGCAGCGCAGCGGTTTGTACTTTTTGAAGTTCGTTGTATTGTTCCAAGAGTTCATGACGCATGGACTTGTTCATTTCTATCTGAGATAGTATATTCGAGGTAATGAAATCGAGTTCGTCAATTTTTTTCGTGTTTTGATTTTGATAAATTCCGTTCTTTTCAAATACCGCAGTGATGCTTTGTATCACGCCGAATGATTTTGCGGCGATTGAAATTGCAAGCATTATACCGAACAGCAAAACAAAGAATATGACGCTTTTGGTATTGTAAAACAGAGAAGAAAACTCATCTATGTAAGTGTTAATGGGCAGCGTGAGCGCGTAACCCCAGCCTGAATAATGCTTGGACGGGCAAAGAGATACTATGTTCTTTTTGCTGATGTCGCTATATATCGATTTGTCCGATTTATACTCTGCTTTGAATTCAAGTCCGAGCATTGAATAATCATTTGCGCATACAACGGTGTTATTGTTGTCAAGAACCAAAAAATTGTCGTTTCCGTTCTCGGCGCCCAGCATATTTAAAAGCTTTTCAAGACTGATATTTATTATTATTGCGCCTGATTTTTTTGATTTGTCTGCCGATAAAATGGGGCGTGTAATTGTTATAAAATATGGGTATTTATTATTTTTAAGACGTAAATTTACCGTCGAGGCGAACAAGCTGTTTTCGGTGTTTTTGTAATCGTCAAACATATTGGTATCTTTGAGTTCGGTTATATTCATTGTGGTTGTCGGAGTTATAAGCAGGTTCAAGGGCTCAGAGTAAATGTAGAAAGAGTCGATATAATTTCTTGTCAATGTCAATTGACGAAGATTGGCCGTTATGGAGTCTGAATTTGCGCCATAGCCGCCCCACGCAAAAAAGTTCACATTGCTATCCATGCTCATGTATGCCGCAAGCGTATCTGTATCGGCGATTATCGTATCGACAACCTCAACGCACCTTAAAAGATTAGCGTTGTTGGATTCCTCAATCTGGCGTTCAAGGCTTATTTGCGCATTATTATAAAATACCATACTGATGATAAAAAATGGTATGGCTACAAGTAAAAATGCAAAAATCAGGTCACGGACAAATAAGCTGTTTGTTTTGTAAAGCTTAAAAAATACAAATATAGATTTATGTTTATTCTTTTTTTTCATTATAGTAACCTTTCAACTCCGAGTTAAAGCTTAACCTTTATGTTCAGCTTTTGTTGTGTTTACTTACTTCTTCGATATAAAACTGGCGTGGTGTGCAGCCTGTAACATTTTTAAAGGTTTTGCAAAAATATGACATACTTCTATAGCCGATTTTATTGCATATATCTTCGATTTTCAGATTGCCGTCGATTATCATTTCTTTTGCCTTATCCATTCTGAAATCCAAAAGATAGTCGGAAAAATTTTTGCCGGTATTTTTTTTGAAAAAGCGGCTGAAATATGCACTGTTCAGATTCACGTGTTTTGCTATTGTATAGAGAGAAATATCATCACCGTAGTGTTCGTTAATATATTCTATTGCAAGATTTATTATTTTTTCGTTATAAAGGTTAGCGTCAACATTATCTGTAGGAGGGATAGAACTGTTTTTGACCAAATCGTTTATGCTGCTAAAGCTTTCAACAATATCAAACCGAGCAATCAATCCGATTTCGTCTTTTAATGACTTTAGAACATCATTGATGTTAGCGGAAAGGTCATTGTTCATTAAAGAAATATCCTCATATTCGCAGGATTGCGCTATATAGCGTGCAATATTGTCTGTAAAATCAAGCTGATAGAAGCATACGTCTGTATTCTTAAATCTGGAATGAAGAAAATTTTTCAGCATTTCCGAAAGCCCGTGAGAACCGTAGTCCCACTTTTTATCAATAAATTCATTGTAGTTTTCGAGTGTGAGTGAAAATACGCAGTATTTTGCATTTACAACCTGATTGTGGTTACCGTCGTACATTATCATTAAAAGCTCGTTTAAATCATCCTTAATAATTTTCCTGTCGTTTAATATGCAGCTGTATAATATTTCACTTAAATAATTAGTGCGGTTTTTATAACTGTTTTGCTCCGACGCTGTTTTGTTTTCTTTATCAAGCTCGCTGTAAATTTTTTTCATTACTTCTTCAATTTCATCATATTTTGTCGGCTTTGAAATGAAGCGTTCGACATTGTAATTTATTGCGGCACGAGCATATTGAAATTCTTCATAAGCGCTTACGATTACGGTTTTGATATATGGCTTGTTTTCATAAATATATTTAATTATATCTATGCCTGAAACATTATCCATTCTTATGTCGGTTATGACAACATCGGGATCGTTTGTCTTTAGATATTCCAAAGCGTCTTCACCGTTATTAAAGCATTGTGTAACCGTAAAACCGCAGTTCATATATTTAATATAGTTTCGGATGCCATTTTGAATACTTTTTTCGTCATCGATAATTATAACACTGTACATTTTTGTATTTTCTCCTTATGACGTTATTTTAGCAGATAATTGTAAAACTGTTGTATTAAAATTACCTACGTTAGGTGATTTTAATAATAACATCTTATTGATTATCGATATTTCATTCTTATACATTAATAAATTCTTCATTTGTATTTTTTCTTAGAACGCCGTCAAAATTACCGCAATCCAATTGAGCGGTAATTATTTCTCCGTCTGTACTCCAAGATTTTATAAGGACATTTCCGTTTATTCCTCTGATTTTGACATTATCAAGAATGATTTTTTCAAAATTTGCTGTTTTTATGAATTCATCGGTTTTAAAAATTTTGTTGTTATCCCACCAGAGTATAACACTTCTGTCGTTTGCGAATGTTATATCGGTGTTTTGAAATTTTAAAATAAGCGGTGTTTTTTTGCTTCCGACCGCACATAGAGGAAGCTTTATATTTACAGCCCGGACATTCTTAAAAGTTATATCTTTAAGCGGCGCATTCGTTTGCCATTTGTCGTTATCAAAATTATAGCATAAAAGGCGTTCTGTATTTTCAATTCTGCAATTTTGAATTATGATATTTCCGGGAGTGGTTTTAAAGTCCCTTGAAAAATCAGCATAATATGTAAATGCACTCAACATATTGAATCGGTGATTTTTTTCTGTTATTTTGCGGTTTTGTTTTTCATTGTCCGAAAGACTGGATCTGTGACAGAATTTTCCGGGACCGAAGAGGTTGCAGTTATCGATGAGTATATTCTCGCCTCCGAGTCTAAATCCGTTGCAGGAAGTATTGATTTTGCAATTAGTTACCGTCATGTTAAGATTATCAATGCCGGCAACGCAATCGTCACCTGTATAAAATTCACATCCTGTTAATTTAATATTTTCGCAAGAGGTCAAATGAATACCATCGTGACCAGCTTTTACAGTAATATTTTTTACAGATATATTTTCACACATTAATAGCGAATGTGCCCAATTTGCACTGTTTTGTACGGTATATCCCGATAGAGTTATATTTTTGCATCGGGAAAAATTGATTGCATGAGGACCACGGAATCCTTCCTCCCCCAGCGGATCATAACAGTCCATACCATCAATAAACGAACCATTCTCTCCGGTTATAGAAATGTTTTCAGCGTCAATTGCACGTATTAGTGCGTTGTTCCAGCGACTTGCGCATTTATTAAGAAAATCATAAGATTTTCTTTTTCCGAAAGGCAAGAACAAATCGTCTGTTTTGTCGCTGTCTTTTACAGGTACAATTTTATCATTTAAAAAGTTATTGTAATCATTTACGTTTTGACTTGCAATCAGGTGAGCATTTGCTTCAAGATGAAGTCTTACACCGCTTCTCAGCAGAATTCCTCCTGTTAAAAAATCTCCGCTCGGAACAATAACAGTACCTCCGCCTGCGATAAAACAATCATCTATGGCTTTTTGAATATTTAATGTCGATAAAGTGTTTCCTGAAATTGCACCATAATCTGTAATTTTAGTAATCATTTTTTTTATACTCCATTCAGCAATAAATTAGTAATTTTAACAATTATATATCAGCGATTAATCTAAATATATTTTTTTATCTGATTATAATAATGACTGCTGAACAATTATGAAACGCAGCCGCATAGCGGCTTACAAGCGTTTCAGAATTGTTGGGGTGCAAGGGTTTTGTGCGTTTTTGCAAAAAACCTTGCACCATTAATAAATATTTTGCTACCAAAATATTTATTTCAGCAGGCTTTATCAATGTGAACTGTGTAAAATCTTTGATTTTACACGAAAAATTTTGACAATAGTCATAATTTTTCTAAATGCGATTGAAAATCGCATTTATTCAGTGAGCATTATAATACACATATTGCAATAAGCGATAATAAACCGCCTAAAAGTCCTATAAGCTGTCTTTTTGTGATTTTTTCTTTAAATATTACAACCGAGCATATGGATGATAAGATTATTGAACCTCCGTTTACTGTCGGAAAGAAAATCTGACTTGGTATTATTCCCGAAAGCTTTAGATTTAATAAATTCATTGCAAAGGTACAAATACCGCTTATTACTACAAGCAATAATACACGAGTGTTCTTTTTTATGGATAGCATACTTTTTCTTGAGGCAAAAAAGGCGTAAATAAATGATAATGCAAACGAACAGCACAAAAAGCCGAATAATTCATATTTATGCGGTGATGATTGGTGAATTTTCTGCATAACCCCTATTGCTCCCATCGAAAAAAAAGTTATTAAGCAGGATAGAATCCATTTTTTATTTATTTTAGAATTATTATCCTTTTTTTCGCCGACGGATAAGAATATAAATCCAATCAACATTGCCATTGCTGTAATTTTTGATATACTGATAGCTTCCCCAAATAAAACCACACCTGATAAAGCCGGAATTATCATTGACGATGTGGTGATAAGAATTGTTATATGCATAGGCCCCAGCGAAAGTGCTTTTACTTTGTAGGCATTAGACAGCAGTGTAAATATCCCAAACAACACTCCCATTCCCAAGCTGTATAAGGACATTGGTCCTCCGAGAGCCATAAATAGAAATAATATAATACATACAATATATGTAAGTTCATTAAAACGGTAAATATCTTTATCTGTTTTTAACATATTTATACCTATTCCGTTATGAATAGAGTTTTGTAATATCATTGACAGCATAGATACCGATAATAAAAAATAGTTCATGTTAGTCTCGTATAATATAATTATCATCAAAACTAAAGATAATTGTATTATACTTTTCCTTTCTTTAAATTTTTTATTTTAACAACTGCAATTATCTGTTTTGTTGATAAAATGTAGTTGTTTTTTTATTTTGCTTATACCAAAGG
>JAXEIW010000008.1:0-6808 GCA_034101885.1 Clostridia bacterium
TGCTCCAAAAGAACGGCTATTCCGTTATTGCCGCAGAAGTTAAGGAGGGCTTTACCAAGCCTGCCTGTTTTGTTGATGTTATGCCGGTAAGTGTTGAAATTGAAAATAAATACTCCGAACTTGTAACCGTAAGCGTTGAAATTTCATACCACCCGGCTGCGGAAACTAAGGAGGAACTCATAGTAAATGCGGAAAAATTAAAGAATATTTTTCTGTATACTCCGCTTAAGGTTAAGGACAGGTATTTATCTGTAAATGAAGTAACCTTCGATACAGATAAATCTGCCCTTATTACATATTTTGAACTGGAATTTATTCAGGAAACAAATACAAAATCGGCATCAGTGCCGAAGATGAAAAATTTAGATGAAAGAGTGGTGACAGACAGTCATGGGACTTCCGAAAATATTAATTGATTTTAAGACACTGGCAGAAACCATTATCACACGAAGTGAGCGAGGGATTGTTGCAGTTATCTTAAAGGATAACAGCAATACAACCCAAACCTACACATTTTCAAAGGAGAGCGAGATTGTTAAAAGCCATTTCACGGCAAGCAACCTCGCTTTTTTATCGCTCATTTTTATGGGTGGCCCGTCAAAGGTTATAGTTGAAAGAGTACAGACATCAGGAGATATATCAGACGCATTGGAACGGCTTAAAAACAAACAGTGGTATTATCTTACCGTTCCCGGACTTGCGGACGGTGAAACGGATACCGTTGTCAGCTTTATTAAAGAACAACGAACACAATATCATAAAACCTTTAAGGCTGTACTGCCTTCCGTTGCTGCGGATTATGAGGGTATCATAAACTTTGCGACCGATAATATAAAGGTCGGAGCAAAAACATACACAACCGCAGAGTTCTGCTGCCGCATTGCCGGTATCCTTGCAGGACTTCCTCTTAACAGAAGTGCAACCTACTACACTCTGCCGGAGGTAGAAAGCATTACCGAGAGCGAAACACCGGACTCCGATGTGGATAACGGCAAGCTGATTCTCATAAATGACGGTACAAAAATAAAGATTGCAAGAGGTGTAAACTCTCTTACAACGACCACAGAGGACAAAGGCTCCGATTTTTCAAAGATTAAAATTCTTGAGGCTGTCGATATGATTCGTGATGATATACGGACTACATTCGAGGACGAGTTTGTCGGCAAGGTTGAAAACTCATATGATAACAAAATCGTATTTATTGCCGCAGTCAATAAATATTTCAAAGACCTTGCAAACCGTGGTGTTCTCTATGATAAGTTTGATAACAAGGCTGAAATAGACATTGATGCGACTCGTGAGTGGCTTTCCAAAACAAGGGATGTTTCATCATGGGATGATGAAAAGGTCAAAACGGCAAATACCGGCACAAATGTCTTTGTACGGGCAAATATTCAAATTCAAGACGCTATCGAGGATTTGAATTTCAATATCTACATCGAGTAAAGGGGTGAATTTTTATGGCAGTAAAACCCACAGCACCGAGAGTTATGAACGGTAAATGGGGCATGGTATATTTTGACGGCGAGCCTGTATATGAAACCGATTCATATGAGGCAAAGCTTAAAATTGAGCGTGAGGATGTCGATTTCGTCATGCAGATGGCAAAGGACTCCAAAATGACCGGACTTACGGGCGAATGGAGCATGAAGGTTAAAAAGGTATTCTCTCGTGGCGCACAGCTGTTGTCGGAGAAAATAAATAAAGGTCAGGATGTGCGTATTCAGATTATCTCAAAAATTGATGACCCGGACGCATACGGCAGTGAACGGCTTGTTATTGAGAATGCTTGGTTTAACGAGCTTACGCTACAGAAATTTGAAAACGCAAAAATGATTGACGAGGAATACAGTGGTGGATTCACCGATTACTATTTCCCGGATTTAGTGAAAGTCAGATAACATCGTATATTTTTCTTACTGCTGCATATAAATATAGTGTACACTATTGACAAAGTGTACACTATGTGATATAATAGGAGGCGTAGAGGAGTTGATAGATATGTTAACTATGAATGCAACAGAGGTAAGAAAAAATTGGAGCGAGGTTTCTGAAAGCGTCATTAGAGAAAAACCTAAATTCATTAAGAAAACTCGTGATTATATGGTGCTTTCCAATATGGAATTTATAAATGAATTACTGATTGGATATTCATTTTCAGCTAATAAATACATTGAAGAAGACGGAAGTGTTACGCTTTCTCTCAATGAGCTTGATTTAGTTGAAAACGGCACTGACGAAAAAGAGGCACGCTCTCTTCTGTCACAGTCCATACTTGAATATGCGGTTGATTTTTACAATGAATTTAACGTATGGTCTGTTGCTCCAAACAGAAAAAAGGAAATTCCGTATGTGTTTAAAGCTATTATCTTGGATGATCCTAAAAAGATTGGAGAATGTATAAAATGCCAAGATGGAAAGATTTAAAACGATTTTGTGAGCGTGACGGCTGGGAGCTTTATAAAAACACTGACCACTATTTTTATAGAAAAATTGATGAGAACGGAAACCTGCGATTCACGAAGGTGTCACGGGGCAGCGGTGAAATCAAAGGTTTTTTATGGAAAGAAATTTTAAGGAAACAGCTTGGTGTTACCGAAGAATATTTTAACAGTAAAATTTAAATATAAACTATAAAAGTCGCAAATTCTGCGGCTTTTTTGTTTGCAAAAAAGAAAGGATTATACTATGAATAAAACTACAAAAATAACGCTTGAGGAGCTTATCCGCAGAAAAGAGCAGATGCTTGAAAACAAGAAAAGGCCTAAGACAGAAACCTTATACATTAAGTCGCTTGACGGCACTATCACAATTGAGAGTCCAACGGCGGCAATGGCAAGTGAGGCACAGGAGATGGAAAACGGTGATGCGTATATGGTGTATTCCTGCGTAACCGAACCCTGTCTTAAGTCAAAGGAGTTAAGAGATACATACGGCTGCGTTGAACCTATGGAGATTGTCGAGAAAATCTTTGAACCTGGGGAAATTCCTCAGATTGCGGTTGAGTGCTTAAAGCTTGCCGGATATATTGACGGAGTAAAGGCGGTTGACGATATAAAAAACTAATTCGAGGTGACGGAGAGCTTGCCATGCTCTGTCACTTCCTTAACCGTGGTATTACTCCGGATAAAATATTAAATCTGCCGTTTGCCGACAAGTTATTTTATAAGGCAAGATAGGTGATTTCTTTTTTTTCTTTCATATAAGTAATCCGAAAAAAGTCGAAATAGCAACTTTTGAAGAAAAAAATATTAAAATTCTTTTCAATTTTATTTGCAAGCATAGAAAAAAGACCACAGAAAAATCCTATAAAGGACATTCTACGATCTTTAGAAAATGCTATATTAAATTGCCTGTAATTAAGTTTGATTTTTCTATCCACTCATAACAAATAACCTCATAAATTCTTTGTATTAAAAAGCAAAATACAGCCGTTATATTTTTACATATAACCGACTGTATTTTTTGCTTTTTAAAACATTATTTTGTGATTGTTATAATTTGACTATCTGGGTTCCAATCAACAGTGCTGACGAGTTTTTCAGCAATAAAACGTATCGGTGTATATGTTCTGTCATTCTCAATAAATGCCGGATAATCAAGAGTTATTGTTTCACCGTTTACAATCGCCGTTTCAGCACCTATTGTAATAACAATTATAATATCGTCTTTCGTTATTATAACTGTTCTTGTATCATTATCCCATTCAACCACAGCACCTAAATTTTCAGCAACAAATCTTGCAGGGAGAAAAGCTCTGTCACCTTTAATAATCGGTGCTACGTCATTTTGTTTTGCTTCTCCGAAAACAGAGGCATCTGTTTTGCCTATTGTAAATATGATTTAGTCTTTGGTCTTATCGACAATATCCCACTTTGCATATAGCGTAATGCTTTTTGTGATTTTTGTTGTAAAGTCAAATTGTTTAGTAAGCTCATTATCCGTAAACCAACCGACAAAATTATATTCTTCTTTCTGCGGCTGTTCAGGTTCTTTAACAGTAGCATTTCTGTTTACAGTTTGCTTTGATATGCTACTACCGCCGTTTGTATCAAATGTAACAGTATAGCGTGTTATACCACCGCCACCGCCTGAACTATTCTTTTTCCAATATGCGTAATAAATGGCGTTGCCTGAAATAATGGTATTTTCATCAAATTTTGTTCCTGTACCATTTTCGTTTGAATACCACCCCATAAAAGTATATCCGCTTTTTGTCGGTTTTTCAGGTGTAGAAATTGTATCACCAACTTTTAAATTGTTATATGTCTTATAGTCATCACCGTCAGATACAAATTGTACTGAAAAAACTTTATCACCGTAAATAAGAGCAAACCGTCCTGTTTTATCAGCTTCAAAAATGACATTATCAAGGCTTGACGATAAAATATTCTGTGGTATAAGCTTGTTGTTTTCTATCCTGTAAATTGCGTATCTTTCTCCCATTTGAGCAGGTAACGGTCTGTATAAATTTACTTTTATATTGGCTGTTGCGGTTTCATCAATAACAACATTTCCGTCATACGCAAGTATATCAAAGAATCTAACAGTATCATTATCTAATAGCAAGTCGTTTACAAGTTCCTGTAAGCTGTTATCAGGATTTGTTATTTCACCTATCTTTAATTCAGATGAATTATATATGTCACTTAATATAAAACTATCTGCACCGCTTATATTAGCTTGCAAAGTCCAAGAATGTTCAGAATCTTCTATAGGCTTTATTTTTATAACTGGTGTTTCATCGGTAAAGATAAAGCTATAGATAGCTGCGGTTGATGTATCTTCTGAAACAACTTTAACATACAATCTGCTTTCGTTTGCGTTTTCATAATTCGTTATCCTATATGACATATCATCTTTATTTTGAGGATATGGATTTAGTTCCCCTATATTGTCAAGAGAATAACCAAAATAAATATTAGAATACGGATTTTCGGGTTCTACTGTTGCGGTAATTTCTGTCATTTCTTTTGCTTCGGGCAAAAAGTAAATATATTGATTTTCTTTCAGTTCACATGTTATATTATTATCAAATGTAATGCTTTTCAATTTTGTACTTGAAGCCGAATACTTGGTATTATCTTCAATCCAATATGCGTAAACAACTCCGCTTGCAATTTCACCTAATGTAATTCCTTGATACAAACGTATACCCTCGCCGTTTTCACGTTGATACCAACCGACAAATCTATATCCGTCTTTTTGTGGTATTTCCGGTAAATTCACAACTGATGATATGCATAGATTATCAGTTTGGCTATGTTGATTTTCATTATCCAACATAAAGGATAAGGATATAGCGTAAGGGTTATATATAACAGCAAATATACCTAATTCGTCAGATTCAAAGGTGACATCATACAACGAACTTTCAACCACTGATAATCCTTCGACAGTATCAGCAACTTTCAATACTTTATAATCTTTTCCCATACAGCCTGCAAAGCCAGAACCTAAACCGCTTTTTGATAATGTGATTTGCATATCCACCTTATCAGATATTGGTATTTTAGAATTTTGCTCTGTATCAAACGCTGTAAGCTCCACAAAAAGGAATTTATCATTTTGTCTTTTGTATTCAGATATTTTATCAATAAGTGTGTTATCGGGATTTCTTAATTCTCCAACTCTTAAAGATAAATTGTCAGTTTCTTCAAAGCCATAAACAGCTGCTTTTATATTTCTGCCATATTCTTCGCCCTGTAATGCTGTAACATTGCTTATATGATAATTCATATTTGTTTCAGCATAAGATGAAAAATAAATACCTGTTAATAAAGTGATTAAGAGAATACATACAGATATTTTTTTCATAGCTCATTCACGCCCCTTTCATTAAAAGCTACAGAAATCAAATAGCAAAATATCCATTTCATACAGTTCATTAAGCTGCATATAATCTTGCACATTCTCTGCATAATCACCGATTATACCCACTTTAAGATTCATCATTTCATTTGCTAACTGATACGCTTCATCATACAGCTTTATTTCAGTTGCTGCCTTAAGTACATCACAAGCTGTAATTATAATGCTTTGTATTTCTTCTGTATTACTGAAAATATATGCTTCATCTATATCATCATAATATTCATTGAAACTTCCTTCTATACAAATCTCTTCCCGTTTTACCTTTTTTAATTCTTTCAATACATATGTAATTTTTGATTTGATTGTAGCAACAGCATTTTCTTTATTTTGTATCGGCTTATTTGCTATGGACAAATATTGAATAAACTTTTCCCTTTGCGTCTCACCGGTCTTTCGTGCCAATAAATGCACAAAATCTTCAAGTTCTTTCTTAGTCATTTGCTCTGTGCTTGTGTCAACATTTTTCAAAAATTCATTTATATTCAAGATATATTCTCCCTTGCATTTTACATTATGTACATTTTACCACATCATGCCTGTATCGTCAACATTTACATTGTATTTTTATATAACTGCTTGTTTTGCCTACATTTTTGTGATATAATGATTTAAAAGTAGGCTATTTGCATTTATTGGAGGTAACAATATGAACGAAAGAATAGTTCGTTAAGTCGGAACATTTCCAAAATTTCCACAGCTTTATCAAACTCGACAGACTCTGAACTACTTATAAGCATACTTTCCGCTTACGCTGAAGCAGAAAATGACTCACGACGAGAAAATCAATATTGGTGTATAATAAAGCATCTTGAAGATGGTTCTTCGGAAATATATAAAAGGAAATGCTTTGGTTATAAAAAAGGTGAAAATGATACGCTTGTCATTTTACCTTCTGAAGCTACTATTGTTCAAAAAATATATGAATTATACATTT
>JAXEIW010000009.1:0-3026 GCA_034101885.1 Clostridia bacterium
ATCGGAGGTTTCTCCTGTAAACGCAGCCGGTGAATATTTTTGATATTCTTCCTGTGAAATGATAAACACCTTATCGCCTATATTATCCCCTGCGCCCACAAGGATTCTGTTTTTCTGTTCATCGGAAAATTCTTTTAAGAAATCATCATTTAACCATTCACGAATTGACGATGTTTCCCAAGTAATATTTTTAAGCTCGTTATTAAATGCAAGAGTTTCTATTGGGTTTTCTGTTATAAGGAGCATTTTGTCTTTTTCGGTCTGTAATATTTTCCATGGAATTGGATTGCCTTTATATGCGCCGAAATATATTTCTCCTCCCTCCGCAAACATATTATATATATGTTCGATTTTATCTTTCGAATCCTTATAATCGCCCAGTTCCTCATAAATTTTTATTGCTTCCACATAATTTTGATTTGTGTAGCATTCCTCTGCGGCTTCGTAGCGCACATCTATTATAGCGGTTTTTGCCTCATCGATTTTTGCCAAACTGTCCTTGTAGTTTCCTATATCTTCAAATGCGGCGATAGCCTGTTCATATTCCGCATTGTTTAACAAAGCCAATGCTTCGTTATATTTTGTGTTCGGTATAATAATAAAGCATAAAACGAGAATAAACACTACCACAACGTTTGCCGCACCGAATCCGACAGCAGCAATTTTTATTCCTGAATTGTCAGCTTCGGGTTTTGGTTCGGGTACATTCTTTAAAAGCTTGCATTTTTTGTTTCTCTCGGCAAACAGCTTTTGCATTTCATCGCATATAGGCAGAGCCGCATCTGTATTATTAATATTTTCCTTTAACAAATTAAACTTATTAATTATAATATTTTCAATTGCCGCAAGCTGAGAATGACTCATCGGATCGCTGAATCGAACGGTTTCGGCAAGATCTGTTAATGCCTTTGAAAGCCTTGCGTCACTGCTTGTTAAAATTTCTATGTCACCCTGCAAGCTCTTAATATAAAATACTTTTTCGGCAACCTTTTCTTCAACACGGACAATTTCATTGCCTGCGGCATATGTAAGAATGGCAAGTACGATAAACGCAGCCGCAAGCACTGTGTCTGCGATGATTGCCGAATAATACGGAAGGTC
Organism: Clostridia bacterium; assembly: GCA_034101885.1. Taxonomy (GTDB): domain Bacteria; phylum Bacillota; class Clostridia; order UBA1381; family UBA1381; genus RGIG1988. Next base: position 1,102 of record JAXEIW010000009.1, read on the forward strand.
AAAATTTATCATCTGCCATAATGACAGAGCCGTCTGAATTACAAAATAAGCACACGCCAAATAAACCAACGGCAGACCGTGGAATTTGTCGTTAAGACTTGGCTTATTCAGAGTAATTAATATAACTGCAAGTAAAAACAGGTTTGAAAATACCGCAAAGCTGTATCCCATCCAGAACAACAGAGAATGTTTAACCGGCAAAACAAATGCCGTAATACTGAAAATAATCAATGCTATAAGAGCGATTACAACGCTCCATCCTTTATTTTTTGTGAATCCCATAATAATAATCTCCATTCCGCCGCCCTGCATCGGCATAAATTGTAATTAAATTTCTCTTATCAGCAGGGCAAGGAATGACAAGAGATTATTACGCCCATGTGCGTTTCCAAGGCTTAAGCCTCGGAAAATTTCGCACGGGCAATTAAATCCTCCGGAGGCATAACGTGAAAGGAACTTTCACGTTACCTCCTAAAATATTATAAATTTTCCATCAGTTTTATTTTCTGCTGATTAAATTCTTCGTCGGTGATTACCCCCATTTCTTTCATCATCATCAGCTTTTCAAGTTTTTGTTTGAACAATGCCATTGAATCCTGCGGTGCGTCGGAAGCTTGCGGTTTATTTGCCTGACTTATAGCTTCATTCATCAGTCCGCCTACCATTCCGCCCACAGCGCCGCCTACGCCTGCCATTGTTCCCATACCTACGCCCATATTTGTAAATTCGCCCACGGCTTCGTTTTCGGCAACCTTTTCGGCAACATCAAAACCGCGTTCCTGAGCATATGTATAGCCTTCAATCTGACGTTTTGCGGAAATTCCTTCCGCCTCGATAATTCTTCGTTTTTTCTCGGTTTCTTCGTCAATAATACCTACTTTTTGTTTTAGCTGAGCTTCAGCCACATCCGAAAATTGACGGATATGCAAATCTTTAAATCTTTCATAAGCCGTTTCGCCGTCGGGCTTTGCAATGTTTGTTACAAAGAAGTGTTCAAGCGTTATTCCGTATTCATTGAAATCGGGAATCAGCATTTGATGAAGTGTTTCCGACAGCTCACCCATGTGTGAATCTGCTTCAAAAATTGTAAAGGGGGATTCCTGCATTGTTTTGGCAATGTAAGGCTTGATTTTTGACATTAAAAATGAACGGAATTTGATTGTTAATGCTGTGCGGGTTAATATACGTTCCGTGCCGACAACCTTGACAAGAAGCTTTCTTGAATCGTTAACAGACAACACCATTTCACCCGAAGCGCCGATTTGTAAAGGAAAATGATATGTGGGTTCCATGTACTGTACCTGACTGTCAGTACCCCATTTAATTGCCAACTGCTGCGTTTTGTTTATAAAATATACTTCGCAGTGAAACGGCGTTCTGCCCCCCGTGGGGATATTGATAATATTTCTGATAAGAGGTATATTTTGAGTTTCCAAAGTATATCTGCCGGCACCGAATAAGTCAAGCGCCTGCCCGTTCATAAAGAACACTGCTTCTTGCGATTCATGCACAATCAGCTGCGACGTTGTGTTAAAATCTTCGCAGGGGTGTTTCCATACAAAAACAGAATTATCCCCCTCATACTTAATTACTTTTGCTATATTCATATTTATCCTCCATTTCGCCGCCATGCGGCGGCACAAATCTAATGTGAAAGAGAAGCATGCAGGTCGCTCGAAAGACTGCCGCCGACGTATGTGTATACTTCAAGGCAGGCTTTTGAGATGAGATGCGCCGCTTATTTTTTACATTAATCCTCCATTTTGCCGCCATGCGGCGGCACAAATCTAATGTGAAAAAGAAGCAAGCAGGTCGCTCGAAAGACTGCCGCCGACGTATGTGTATACTTCAAGGCAGGCTTTTGAGATGAGATGCGCCGCTTATTTTTTACATTAATCCTCCATTTTGCCGCCATGCGGCGGCAC
>JAXEIW010000010.1:0-6616 GCA_034101885.1 Clostridia bacterium
ATTTTACACAGTTCGCATTGATAAAGTCTGCTGAAATAAATATTTTGGGAGCAAAATATTTATTTATGGTGCAAGAATTTTTTTGGGTTATGCGAAAAATCCTTGCACCATAATAATCAAAAAATGTTTATATGTCGCATAACGACATCATTTTTTGATTATTCAGCAGCCATTAAGTAAGATGAAGTATAATTGACGGTAAAGGAGAAAAAGATGATTATTAGATTAAAAAACAGTATGCGGGATGAAAATTATTCATTTCCGAAGAGTGTTGTTTGTTATGATGTTGATATGAAGGGAAAAAACGCAGATGACTTTGCTTTGTACTGCGGTGAGAAAAATATACCTTATCAATTGAAGGGTGCTGATACCGAAAAAATGAAGCTGTCCTTTGTATCGGAGCTGAAAAACGGAGAAGAAAAGCTTTTTGAGTTAAGAGAAGGAAAAAGCAGTTTTGAAAATACGGCACATACGGACGGAAATATCATAACAGCACAAAACAAGTACATAAAAGTAACGGTAAGCGACAGTACGGACTGCTTATTTGAGATTACCAACGGAACGGTGCACGGTAAATCTGTTCTTTCGTGTAAAGTAAAGGATAAAAAAGCAGAGCTTTTGGAAAACGGTGCAGTTTATGCAAAAATAAAAATAACCGCAATCCTTGAAAACAATGAAGAGTATATACAGTTTTTGACATTGGACAGCTGCTGCGAATATATTATTCTCGATGAAGAGATCAACACAAACGGAGCGGATATGAAAATTGCATGGGATAATGTAAAACCCATAAAAAGAGTTACTCAATGCGGAGAAACGGAGGGCAGGAAAGAAAATTATTTCGGTGCCGATGAATATACCGATAGGGAAGGAAAAATACCTCAAAGGCTCTTGCCCCATGATCAGACAAACGGTTTTGCAAATTCAATATATTGTGCTTTTATAGATAACGCATATGCCTATGGTATGTTTATGGGTGATATAAACAAATGGAATGACGGAAGCTATTCCATTGAAGGAAACAATTATATTAATGCCGTTGAGGCGTACTGCAAATATGATGTGTCGGGTTGCTGCGTATACTTTAAATATCCGCTAAACAGAGGAACTCGTCAAACTGCAATAACCATTTATGCTGCGGAAAAGGAATATGCTTCAAGGTTTTCGTCATATATAAGAGAACTTCATTTCTTTTATACAAAGCTGCCTCTTAATCTTTTTAAGGACTGGGTTCTTGAGTGGGACTGCGATAAAAATAAATTTCCTGTATATTTTAAAAAGGAAATGATAGACGAAAATCAGAAGTATGATTACGGAACGTGGGAAAAGGGAATACCCGATTCTGCATGGATGCTTGATTATATAAAACAGAATAAAATTTATAAAAAACCGTGGCTTATAGGACCGGTATGGACAAGAGCATATACTACATGGGTGCCTGTATTTGATTTACGGGCGAGGGAAATGACCGATGATGAGTTTGACGAATACAAAAAAATATTGGTATTCGGCGCATACTATTGCAGCAATGAAAATATTATGCCTATTGAAACAACTCTTGCCGGACACCCGAATTTTTTGATAGACATTCAGGCTGTTGTCGGAATGTGTGCGGCTTTGTTTCCTGAGCATCCGATGGCAAAAAAGTGGAAAGAACGATATGAAAAATGCGTAGCGCTTACATTTAAATTTCATATCAGACCGGAGGTTAAGTCTTGGAAAGCACTCGGCGGACGTCCGACAGAAAATCAGGGAACATACGCTTTAGGCTGTCTAAATCATATGATGGAAGCGTCTTTTATGCTTGAAAAGGTTTACCGGGACAATCCCATGCTGTGTGAAAATTGCGAAAAACTGTCAAACTGGATTTTAAATATTGTTACCTCTCCGTTAAACGGAAAAAGAGCTTTGCCGTATACGGGAGCTCATGCCGGGAATCATTATTTAAATCCCTATTATCTTAATTATCATGTAAGAATGCTTGGATATTTGATGATGGAATATAATCCGGAATTGGGCGAAGGACTTTTAAATATATGTCCCTCAAAACCGATATACGGACATGAAACAGCCACATATAACGGCAGAGATATATGGGACTTTGTTGTGGAAAGTAATGAATTTTATAATAACTGCGGTACGATGCCCGAACTTGTGTCAAGTAAATTTACGGGCTATGGATACAATCTTCGCGCAAATGTGAATCTTGACGATGAAATGTTTGTTCTTCTGCAACAGATTGATGACGGACAGAATTATCGATGGGGAAGAGCTGCGCAGGGCGGCTGCGGAACAATTCATTATTATGCAGACGGAAAAAGATACACAGGAAACAGAAAAGAGGATATAGGTGATGATAATTTTACCGATGCCCAGGTAGGATGCAATTTCTGTGTGCTTGAGGAACAAACCTATAAGGCAATAGGAAGAAATGAGCTTGTAAATCCTTTAATTGATGTGGGATTTTTAAAATATGCAAGAATTGATTCCGGAGATTATTCAAAAAGAGAGTATAAATACAGAAGCGTAATGATGATTGACAACAGATATATAGTAATTTATGATGCTGTCAGAGATATAAGAACAGAGGGTAAATTTTCGTGGTTTAATTATACCGATGAGGATATGCCTTATATTTATCAGTTAATGCCCGGGGCGGAACCGGTTTATAAAAATGCGCCGGAATATACGCTTGATGATAAACCCAGAGCAAAGGCGATACAAAATGATAAAGAGGTCAGGGGTGTTTCATATAACGGGTACGGAGATTTCCTTACTGTTGTAACGCATAAAGGGGACATAAAAGCTAAAGCCTCGGATTGCGGAGCGGTTGTGTGTGAAAATGAATATATTTTTAATTCTAACACGGTTAGCGAATATTCCGAAGCAGGAATAGAGTTTTTCGGAAAGGTAGGATTTGCAAGAAGAACTCAAAGCGGTTTTGAAATGTGTATAATTGACGCATATAAAATAGGTATCGATTCGGTAGTGATGGAATTATGCACAAAAGGGGCAGTATCGCTGACCTTAAAAAACGGAGTATATTACGGTAAAGCCGATACAAGAGTTTCTGTAAGAATTTCAGGAATTTCGGACATTGAAAAAATGCATTTGTATTGTAACGGTGAAGAAAAGGTAATTACAGAGGAAAAGGGACAGCTGTGTTTTGAAGTGCCTGAGGGAAATTTTGAGATTACATCAAAAAAGCCGACACCCGAAAAAGTAGGGAACATAAAATTTATCGAACAGCCGGGCGGTATCCAAATAAAATTTGAGAAGATAAATAATGCGGTAGGATACGAAGCGGCAATAAGCGAAGACAATATTGATTTTAATGTATTAAGCATTAAAGACAATTGTTTATTCGTTAAAACAGGGGACAGAAAATTATATATTAAAATCAGAGCCGTTAACGATTCCCAAAAGGGTGAATGGAGTAATGTGTCTGCGGTGTATTTTACAGGAAAGATTCCGACAGCTGTTAAAGGATTTAATATAAAGGCACAAAAGGACGGAATATACTTTTCTTGGGGAAGAAAATACGGAGTGAGTCAATACAGACTGTACAAGTGTATGCCCGATAATACGAATATTTGTATTTATGAGGGCAGCGATAATAAGTATTTTCATAAGGACAGCTCTGAATGTGAGTATTTTGTTACCTGTGTAAACGGTTACGGTGAAAGTCAGGCGTCTGTTGTTAAGAATACATATAAAAACGGTCCGGCTTATTCAGATCCGTTGCCTGATGTTAAATATTTGAGAGATACCATAGTAAATCTTCACGGTTACGGCGGATTTGATTATGAGTATAACAATAACAGACGGATTTTGGAATATCCGGATTGAAAAAAAGGAGAAAAACTAATGTGAAAAATAAGCGGCGCATCTCATCTCGAAAGCCTGCCTTGAAGTATACACATACGTCGGCGGCAGCCCTTCGAGCGACCTGCTTGCTTCTTTTTCACATTAGATTTGTGCCGCCGCGTGGCGGCGGAAAGGAGTATTAAAATGAAAAAAATGAAAAAAGTTTGGGGAATTATATTGCTGATTATTTGTCTTTTTGCGGTAAGTACTGTGTTTGCCCAAAGTAGCCCAACGGCAATTAAAAGCAATATCAGCAGTTTGGTGAAAATTTCGGGAAAGGTAGATGCAAAGGACGCAGGCGAACCCATAACCGTTCTGCTTGTAAATCCCCAAAATTCCGAAATAGGATATATTGAACAGATCCGGGCAGAAAGCGACGGAAGTTACAATTTGATATTTACTTTTAAACAGGACATTGCACCATATTCATTGACGGTAAATCAAGCGGGAGAGGTTATTAATGATACTGTTACTGTGGCAAGTGCAGTAAGTGAATGTGTAAGTGTTGATCTTGATGTTGATTACAGCAGCAGTAATTTTTTGCTTGACGGTGCGAAAATAGACGCGATAATTACAAATGATATGCTTTTAAAAGGCGATTACAGACTTATTATTGCGGGATATGACGCTGACGGAAGGCTTGTTAAAACCGTAAGTACAGAGAGAACAGAGCTTTTGGCAGGACAGAATAAAAATTCAATTAACATTTCTGACAGCAATATAGTTAAAATCAAAGCATATGTATGGTTTAATAATATGATACCGATGTGTGAAAATACCGATAAAAAAGAGCTCGATGTTGCTTTTGTGGGCGACAGCATTACACATCGCTCGGAATACATTAAAGTAATCGAAACATATTACAGAACCAGGTATCCAGATTATAAAATTAATTTTGTCAATAAAGGAATTAACGCACATTCTTTTGCAACGACAAACAGCAGATTTTATTGGGATATTGTGAATAATCAAGGGGAGGAAATGAACAACAAGCCCGATGCCCTTACGGTTATGTTGGGTGCAAATGATTCTTCATACGGTAACTATGCCAATATGACTCAGGAACAGAAGGATTCAAATTATAACAGTTATATTGCAAACGCCGAAAAATTTATTAAGCTTTGTCTTTCGGAAAACATAGATCTGACAATAATAACGCCTGTTTTGATGGACGAGGATCCCGACTATTCTGACCGCGCTCCTGTTGTAGGTATCAATGATCATCTTGGAAGATTTTCTGAGGGACTTAAAGAGCTTGGTGAAAAGTATAATGTGCCTGTTATCGATATGCACAGCGAATCACTTCGTATATCGAATGATGTGCGTGAAAACTATCCTGATGTGAAAAATGTAATAATGGGAATAGACAGAGTACATCCGGATTCAAACGGTGGCTTTGTTATGGGATATATATTTATTAAAGAATCGGGACATTCACCGATTGTTTCAAGTACAGCAATTGATGTAAATGACAGCACATCAAATCAATTTGATAATGCAGATGTAATTATGCATGAGGTATCGGAAAACGGAGTTTCCTACTCTTATCTGCCAAAAGCACTTCCGTATCCTTACTGTACCGAATATCAGTATGCGGAAGATACCTTGCATCTTCCGGTGACTGAGGATATTAACAAAGAAATTATTAAAATTTCCGGATTAAAGGAGGGCAGCTATAATATAATAATAGATGATAATTTGTTGGGAACTTATACCTCAGAAGATCTTTCAAAGGGTGTAAATATAGCTGTAAATCAGAATAACCCGTCACAGATACAGGCGCAGGAGGTTTATGACTTGTCAATGCAAAAAGCAAGGATGGAGTTTAGCTACAGATATATTGCGCAGACTCACGGTGGAATTTTGTCGGGATATTATAACGGAGCGACGGATTATGACGGAGTTGTTGAATATATGAAAAACAGATATGGGGACAGTTATAACGACCAAATGAGATATATTAATATTTATTTCGGTGTGGAGGACAGCCGTAACAGCCAATATGATACAACTTACGGTGCAAAGGCAAATCAGCAGTCTACATGGAACAGTATTCAGCAGCTGCAAGATCAGGCAGTTGAAAAGGGACAGCCGAAACAGCATGAGGTTGTGATAACAAGAGCTCAATAAAAGCTTTTGCTGAATTTACACTAAAATGAGTATGGATATAACATAGAACCGATAACCCTTTATAATAAATAGAAAAGGAACACTGCAATGTTTTATAATCGACAAAACAGTGTTCTTTCTTTTTATCTTTCTAATGTTTATACAAGAAAAATGCATAAACCTCTCACCCGAACAATTATGAAACGCTTGTAAGTCCTATGTGGATGCGTTTCGGAATTGTTCAGCAATCATTAATATAAAGCACATGTATGGTTACTATTTACTTATGCGGATAAATTATTGTTTATCACTATGTGTTAGCAGCATTATTTTCAAAAAAACTAAACAATTCAACTAAACTTCCTTGACTGTTGTCCAAAAAAGAACGCAAAACTTGAACCGCCCAATCAAAGAGCACAGTCTAAAGGGGGCAGTGCATTATGCGAGTTGCGCAACTGCAAAGCAGTTGGCGCGTGTTTGAGCTATAGAATACTGATACGGGTGTGAAACCCAAAAGGGGATACATAAGGGGAACACCTTATGTGCCTTTTGGTACTTTTGGGCAAACAAAAGTACATATATTTCAACATATAACTTTGCAGGAAATAAAAATCAGCGGATTAACACTTATTATTTTAAA
>JAXEIW010000011.1:0-12610 GCA_034101885.1 Clostridia bacterium
AAAAAACCTTGCACCATGAATAAATATTTTGTTCCCAAAATATTTATTTCAGCAGACTTTATCAATGCGAACTGTGTAAAATCTTTGATTTTACACGAAAAATTTTGACAATAGTCATAATTTTTCTAAATGCGATTGAAAATCGCATTTATTCAGTGAGCATTACATACCTTATCATTTTATTTGAATGCAGTACTCGATGGCATAAAGACTCTTATTGCAATACTGCATTGAACCTTTAAATATCTTCACTCCCGGAAAGGAATTTGAATAATCATGAGCGAAAAACAAATAATATATTGTGTTGAAGATGATATAAATATACGAGAATTGATTGAATACACCCTTGTTCAATCGGGTTTTGAATTTTGCGGTTTTGAAAACAGTACGGATTTTTACGATAAACTTTCGCAAAAAAAACCCGACCTGATTTTGCTTGACATTATGCTCCCAGACAAGGACGGAATGACAATCTTAAAAGAGCTTCGTGCGTCACGTATCACAAAATCACTTCCGATAATAATGTTGACCGCAAAGTCGGGACAGATGGATAAAATAAAAGGTCTTGATTCGGGCGCAGACGACTACATTACAAAGCCTTTTGATATTCTTGAGCTTATTTCGCGCATAAAGGCACTTTTGAGAAGAACAGAAAAAAAAGAGTCGGTTCTCGAATACAAAAATATTTTTATCGATTCCGAAAAAAGAGTTATCACAGTCGACTCCGTTCCCGTCACTCTTACCTATAAGGAATTTGAGCTTCTCTGTCTGCTGATACGAAACAACGGTATTGTCATGGATCGTGAAAGAATAATGAATGAAATATGGGGCGTTGATTTTGAGGGAGAAACACGGACGGTTGATGTACATATCAGAACTCTGCGCCAAAAGCTCGGCGAAGCCGGAAACTGCATCGAAACAATAAGAAATGTCGGATACCGCATCGGTTAATTTATTTTTCTTCCTTTATTTACTATGTTTTTGCCAAAAATTATAATACATATTAATTTTTTTTAAGCACAAACTAACATCGTAATCAAGTTAATGATTACTTCAAAAAAAATATCAAATGGGAACTGAAATCCCAAAAAGTAAAATTAATGGAGGAAGTTATTATGGCAAAGAACAACATCGTAGTACCTGAAGCTAAAAAGGCAATGGAAAACTTTAAAATGGAAGCTGCTAATGCAGTAGGCGTTAACTTAAAGCAAGGTTATAACGGAGATTTGACATCAAGACAGGCCGGTTCAATCGGTGGTCAGATGGTTAAAAAGATGATCGAAGCATACGAAAATAGCATTAAATAATTAGATTTATAACGTTATTTTGTGCTAATTTTCAATTTTAAAGTTTATCGGAATTTATTTCGATAACAAAGAGCAGCTGTATAAGTAAGATTTATTTTACTTATGCGGCATTGTAAAAAGATGTATAAACCGAACAGTTTATACATCTTTTTTATGTAACAAAAAAATTGCGGTGCATGATATTTTTCACACACCGCAAAGCTCTGTTATTTTTTTGAATATAATTTGCATACATCCCGTTGTATAGTAATAATAAATCTTATCACCCTCCAAAATTTTCGAAAAGTCCACAATTTTAAATCGTTCTTTACCTCCGGTATCATCCACCTCCGTAGACAAGGGTAGACAAGGGGACGGTTCTGTTGTCTTGACAAATATCTTTTTATATGATATACTTGTAATCGAAGTGAGAAAATATGCCAAGACAAGCAAGAAAAAAGAACAAAAGCAATATATATCATATTATGCTCAGAGGAATTAATCGACAGATAATATTTGAGGTTTCGGCAGATTATACGAAATTCATTGAAACATTAGATAGGTATAAAGCAATAAGCGGATATAAAGTGTTCGCTTACTGCCTTATGTCCAATCATATTCATATGTTGATTAAAGCGGATAAAGAAGAACCCGATCTCATAATGAAAAGAATATCGTGCAGTTATGTATATTGGTATAATTCAAAATATTATCGAAGCGGGCATCTGTTTCAGGACAGATTTCGCAGTGAGCCGGTTGAAACCGATGAATATTTTTTGACTGTATTAAGATATATACATCAAAATCCGATTAAGGCAAAGCTGGTCGATAATATTGGTGATTATGAATTTAGTAGTTACAATGAATACATAAACGGAGGTTCGGTTGTAGACAGAGTGTTAGTTTTATTGGGAATGAGAACAGATGAATTTATTAAATTCAATAATGAGCAGAATGATGATGTCTGTTTGGATATAGAAGAACAAAAATTCAGACTGAGTGATAATGATGCAAAGGAAGTTATAAAAAAGCTTTCAGGATGTAATAATATGTCCGAATTGCAGCTTCTTGAAATAGCCCAGAGGGATGAATATATAAAAGAATTGAGAAAGCACGGTTTGTCAATCAGGCAGATAAGCAGATTGACAGGTATAAGTAAAGGCGTTATTGAAAAAATAGGACGGTAGAACCGTCCCCTTGTCTTTTGACAAATCTAAAAAAAACTTGAAATAACGGTCATTTATATGGTATAATACAATCTGTGCATTGTAGTTATGTACTTATTAATGATTAGGTTATTATTTTTGAGGTGATCGGAATGTTTAAGCGATATAAGGATTGTTATGCTGAATTTGACGAGCGTATATTTACTATCGGAAATTCATGCATAGAGCGTAAAATCGAGCTTATGGAAAATATACCCGTAAGCCGGCAAACAGTAAGCAAAAAAGACAATAAGCTTTGGAGCGGAAAAAGCAGTACCGCTATGTTTAATACGGTAAAATTTGACTACAAAAATTCGAGGGTCTTTTTTCACACATATGATGAAGAGACGGGCGGATACGGCGGAAGAGCTCTTTTTGCGGAACTTATTTTTAAAGGGAAAGAAACAGTTATAAAACAGATATTCCATATATTTCCGGAAACAAATGCCATATCGTACGGATTGTATGTAAAGAGCAAGGCTGAAAAGCCTTCAGAAACGGATGATGCCGAAAGAAACACGGCTGTAGAGCGTGACAAAGAAGATGAATCGGCGAATATTGATTTTCCTGTTATTAATTCGGTAGATACCATAAATATTTATGAGAAGAATATCAAACTTGATTGCATAAAGCTGTATGATAACACAGACATAAACAACGAGCTGTGTACACGGCATGAGGAGCTGCTCTATACAAAATTCGGCAAGAGTTTTAGCGGAAACATTTTTATACTTAAGGACTATTTAAACGGACAGGCTCTTTTAATTGCGAGAGATTCTTTCATAAACGGCTTTGATAAGGATGCGGCAGATTTTTATATAAATCCTATTTCTCATGCGGCAGCAGCGGGAAATGGTATGATATATAGGTATTATGATGATTATATATATTGCGGCGGTACAACCGTAGTCTGCGGAAATGAGAATGATATATTAAGTAATTACAAGCAATTTTACAAAAGAATGTTTTGCCCGAGCCATACGTATATAATGTCAAATACATGGGGCGACAGGAGCCGTGATAAAGCTGTATGTACAGATTTTGTGCGCAGGGAGATAGAATGCGCCGCCGATATAGGCGCGGATGCCGTACAGATAGACGACGGGTGGCAAAAGGGTATTTCTGCCAATTCGGTACTTAGCTCCGGGGGAGCATGGGGTAATTTTTATGCTTCGGACAATGATTTCTGGGCGGTAAACAGCAATAAATTTCCAAACGGACTTTTACCGTTGGCTCAATATGCAAAGCAAAAGGGGATTAGGCTTGGTCTGTGGTTTTCTCTTGATAAAACAAACAGCTATGAGCAGTGGCAGCGAGACGCCGATAAAATTTTAGAGCTTTACAAGAAGTATGATATAAGCTTTTTTAAGATTGACGGACTGATTATAAGCGATCCTATATGTGAAAATAATATTGAGAAATTTATAAAATATACTGAAGAAAAAAGCTGCGGAAGAATCGAGCTTAATATGGATATTACTGCAAACAGACGCTTCGGATATTTATTAATGAAACAGTATTCCGTTATTTTTACGGAGAACCGTTATACGGACTGGGGAAATTATTATCCGCATACGACATTAAGAAATTTGTGGAATCTGGCCGGTTTTTTTCCTGCGTCAAAATTTCAGTTTGAAGTATTGAACCAAAAACGTAATGAAAATATTTACGGAGTATCGGATAAGCTTCGTCCGTCTGTGTATTCGATTGATTATATTTTTGCATCGGTAATGGTTTCATATCCACTGCTGTGGATGGAAATGAGCGGACTGGATGAAGAGCAGATAAAACAGCTGAGAAATATTATTTCGGTATATAAAAAAGAAAGAGAAAAGATATGTGGGGGAGAGGTTATTCCTATAGGGAACTGTCCCGACGGAATATCTTATACCGGTTTTCGGATTGTATCGAAAACGGAAGCGGGTATTTGGTTTTGCTCAGAGAATTTTGTGAGGATGATTGCTTTATATATAACGTACCGTCAGCCGGCAAAATGAAAATAAATATTCTTGCTTCAAATTGCTCCGGGTTCAGTATTACATCTGACGGCGAAATGTTAAAAGTAAAAGGTATGTGTCGGGCGGGATATATATTCTGCTCGTACAATTAAATGATAAAATCACTAGACAAAGGGACGGTTCTGTCGTCTTGACAAATCTCTTTTTATAGGACAGTAGAACCGTCCCCTTGTCTTGAACCGTCCCCTTGTCTTCACTTTAAATGTTAAGAAAAACCGCATAAATACTTGTTTTTTTAGCATTTATGCGGTGTTCCGTTTTGGTCGGGAATACAGGATTTGAACCTGCGGCCTCTTCGTCCCGAACGAAGCGCGCTACCAAGCTGCGCTAATTCCCGATTTTTATTCTTTTTAATAACCAAGACCTTTACAACGCATTAATTATACCACAACCAAAATAGAAAGTCAAGAAAAAATAAAAATATTTATTATTATTATACGTTTTTTATAAAACATTTAATAATATTGGCTATGCGGCTGTTGCAAATAAGCATAACATTCCTATTTAATATACTTTTATTATTTTCTTTTCAGTCATTTAATCAAACAAAAATTAACAGTATATTTACATAAAAACTATTTTTTCTTTATTGACTATTAAGCAAAAATAGATTATAATATATATTGGTAAGAATTCGACTTATTTTTACCAAAGCATGAATGGAGGTAATGTTTATGTCTGAAGTATATAAACTCGGAATAGACGTTGGTTCCACTACTGTTAAGGTGGTAGTAACCGATAAAGACAATAATGTAAAATATTCAGAATATATGCGCCATTATTCGGATATAAAAAGTACGGTAATGACGCTGTTAACCGACACAAAGAAGGCAATTGTCAACTCGCAGCTCCGTGTTGCAATTACCGGTTCGGGAGGCTTGCTTCTTTCAAAAATGTTAAACCGCAGTTTTGTTCAAGAGGTCATTGCAACGAAAAAAGCTGTTGAAGTTTTTTTGCCCGGAACAGATGTTGTTATTGAGCTTGGCGGTGAGGACGCGAAAATTCTTTATCTTACTCACGGTCATGAGCAAAGAATGAACGGAACCTGTGCAGGCGGTACAGGCTCTTTTATCGATCAGATGTCCGTTCTTTTAAAAACCGATGCAAGCGGTTTAAACGAACTCGCAAAAAAACACAAAAATATATATCCCATAGCCGCACGATGCGGTGTATTTGCAAAATCCGATGTTCAGCCTTTATTAAACGAAGGCATCTCAAAAGAGGATGTTGCGGCTTCAATTTTTCAGGCAGTTGTAACACAGACGATAAGCGGTCTTGCACAAGGGCGTCCAATCCGCGGCAAGGTAGTATTTTTAGGAGGCCCTTTGTACTTTCTTTCACAGTTAAGGGAACAGTTTAAAATTTCTCTTAAGGATAAGGCTTCGGGATTTGACATTCCGGACGATGCACAGCTGTTTATTGCAAAGGGAGCTTCACTTTTTGCCGACGGTGAAATAACTACGGCAGATGAGCTTATTAACACTTTATCCGCCGCGCCCCATGTCGATGCAGAAATTACAAGAATGCCTCCTCTTTTTGAAAATGAAGAAGCAAAAGCGGAATTTGACAAAAGGCATAATAAAGATATAGTCAGCGAGGAAGATATTTCCTCCGCTTCGGGCAAGCTTTTTCTCGGTCTTGATGTAGGCTCAACAACAATAAAGGCAGCACTGATTGATGAAAACAACAATCTTTTATATACTTATTACTCAAAAAATCAGGGAAATCCTATAGGCTGTGCCGTTAATATTTTAAAGGATATATATTCTAAACTGCCCGAAAACTGTTATATAGCAAACGCAGGGGTTACGGGATACGGAGAAAATCTTTTGAAAGCTGCCTTTAATATTCCTATAGGCGAAATCGAAACAATCGCGCACTATAAAGCCGCGGAATTTTTCTGTCCCGGTGTTGATTTTATTATTGACATCGGCGGTCAAGATATGAAATGCATGAAAATTAAAGACGGAGTTATTGATTCTATAATGCTCAATGAGGCTTGTTCTTCCGGCTGCGGTTCCTTTATTCAAACCTTTGCGGAATCTCTCGGTTATTCAACTGAGGATTTTGCAAAAGAGGCTCTTACCGCAAAGAATCCCGTTGACTTAGGCACAAGATGTACCGTCTTTATGAACTCAAGGGTTAAACAGGCACAAAAAGAGGGCGCCGCTGTGGGCGACATAAGTGCCGGATTATCTTATTCCGTTGTCAGAAACGCTTTATACAAGGTTATTAAGCTGCGTGATCCGGCTTTAATGGGAGATAAAATAGTTGTTCAGGGAGGAACCTTTTTAAATGACGCAATTCTTCGTGCCTTTGAACTTTTGCTTAATAAAAATGTCATAAGACCAAATATTGCAGGACTTATGGGTGCTTTCGGCTGTGCATTAATCGCAAAGGAACGCTATACGGGCGAGGATGCACATCTTCCCGACTCCGATGAGCTTAACAGCTTTTCCTTTAATAATTCCACTGCTCGCTGCAAGGGCTGTTCAAATTCATGCAGGCTTACAATTACCGATTTCGGAGGCGGAAGAAAATTTATATCGGGCAACCGTTGTGAAAAGGGTGCAGGAAAAGCAAAAACAGAAAACAAATATCCCGATTTGTTTGAATATAAATACAACAGGATTTTTAATTACACACCCCTCGAAGAAAATGATGCTCCGAACGGAGTTATAGGAATACCGAGAGTATTAAACATATACGAGGATTATCCACTTTGGTTTACATTATTTACAGAACTTGGCTTCTCGGTAAGGCTTTCTCCGAAAAGTACACATGCAGTATATGAAAAGGGAATTGAATCTATTCCCTCCGAATCTGCGTGTTATCCGGCAAAGCTCGTCCATGGACACATACAGTCGCTTATTGATGACGGTGTTACGAGAATCTTTTATCCCTGCGTTTCATATGAGCAGATTGAATTTACAGATGCGGGAAACCATTTTAACTGTCCTATGGTAACTTCATATCCCGAAGTTATTCATAATAATATGGACGTTATTCGCGACAAAAATATAGATTATATGTATCCGTTTTTAAACCTTGCGGACAAACCGTCCTTTAAAAAGCAGATAAGAAAAGCACTAAAAGCTTTCAAAATTCCCGATTCCAAAATAGACACGGCTTGTGATAAGGGTTTTGAGGAGCTTGCCGCCTGCAAAGAGGACATAAGAAAAAAGGGCGAAGAAGTTTTAAAATGGCTTGATGCCAATGACGAACGCGGAATTGTTCTTGCAGGTCGCCCGTATCATATCGATCCCGAAATAAACCATGGTATACCGAGTATGATTACCTCCCTCGGTTTTGCCGTATTAACAGAGGATTCCATTGCCCACTTAGGTCACCTGAAGCGTGATATTCGCGTTGTCGATCAATGGGCATACCATACAAGACTTTACGAAGCTTCGGCGGAGGTTATTAAAAACAATCGGCTTGAGCTTATTCAGCTGAACTCTTTCGGATGCGGTCTTGACGCTGTTACAACAGACGAGGTACAGGAAATCTTACAGTCACATCAAAGAATATACACTTCTCTGAAAATTGATGAAGTGTCAAATTTAGGTACTGCAAAAATAAGAGTGCGTTCTTTAAAAGCCGCAGTTTTGGAAAGAACTCAAAACAACTTTGTGCCAAAAAAGATTAATGACTACACGATAAACAGAGTACCGTTTACTCCCGTTGAAAGGGAAAATCATACTCTTATCTTCCCGCAAATGAGTCCTGTTCATTTCAGATTATTCGAAGCCGTATTAAATAATCACGGCTACAATGCAATACTCTTGGACAAGGCCTCTCCGGAGGATATTGAAGCAGGTCTAAAAAGTGTAAATAATGACGCTTGCTATCCGTCAATTATTGTTACCGGTCAGCTTATTAATGCATTTGTTTCGGGTAAATGTGATCCCAAAAACACCTCTGTTATGATTACTCAAACCGGAGGAGGCTGCCGTGCAACAAATTACATCGCCTTTATAAGAAAAGCATTAAAGGATGCGGGTTATGAAAATGTTCCGGTTGTAAGTCTTAATTTCTCCGGTCTTGAGGGAAACACCGGCTTTAAAATAACACCATCACTTATATTTGACCTGATTAATTGTTGTATTCTCGGCGATTTGCTTATGACCTGTTACAACTGTATACTTCCCTATGAGGTTAATAAGGGCGAAACAAAAAGAGTATATCGTGACTTGCTGGCAAAAATTTATACTCTTATTCTGCAAAACAGCAAAGAAATCAAAAACACCAAAAATCTTATTGACGAAATAGTAGACGCCTTTGATGCCGTACCGATAAAGAAAACAAATAAGCCTAAAGTCGGCGTTGTGGGTGAAATACTTGTTAAGTTCCATCCCGATGCAAACAATAATGTTATGCAGGTTATTGTTGAAGAGGGGGGAGAGGCGGTAATGCCGGGACTACTCGACTTTATGCTTTACTGCTTCTACAATACCAAGTTCAGACATCAAAACCTCGGTTTAAAATCATCAACGATGCTTGCATGCAGTCTTGGTATTAAAGTTCTCGAATACATTAGAAAGCATATGACAAAGGCACTGCTTGCAAATGAAAAATTCCGTGACCGTGCTCCCAAAAACATTGATGTGCTTGCAAACGGCGCAAAGAACGTTTTACAGCTGGGGCACTGCTGCGGCGAGGGATGGTTTCTTACCGGAGAAATGGTTGAGCTTATCGAATCCGGAGTTCCGAATATTGTATGTGTTCAGCCCTTTGCCTGTCTGCCCAACCATGTCACGGGAAAAGGCATGATTAAGGAATTAAGACGTCAGCATCCTCTTGCAAACATAGTTGCAATAGATTACGATCCCGGCGCAAGTGAGGTAAATCAGCTTAACAGAATTAAGCTGATGATGGCAATTGCCTTCGAAAACCTTGAAAAGGAATCAGCAAAAAACAAAGCCGAAAAACAAGAATACAAAACAACGAAAACCGTTTCAAATTCAGCGGGAATCCCAACGCCTTAAAAGCAATTGCGAAACGGAAATAATAATATTTTAAGCAAGTATTTGTTTTAAGAAAGGAATTTAAACTTATGAAAAAAATTGCAAAATTCGAAAAGGTTTCCAAGCAGCAATTTGAAGCCGCATGGGAAGATACCTTCGGCGAAAAGCAAAGTGTATACAACGAAATAAAGCTTCCTCACCGTGCCACCTCCGGTTCGGCAGGCTATGACTTTTATTCAACTCTCGATTTTTCCTTAGCTCCCGGAGAATCAATTAAAATTCCCACAGGTATAAGGACAAAAATAGATGACGGCTGGGTTCTCAAAATATATCCGCGAAGCGGGCTCGGCTTTAAATACAGATTGCAGCTCAATAACACCGTCGGAATAATTGACAGCGACTACTACAACTCGGATAACGAAGGTCACATTTTTATAAAAATAACAAATGATTCAAAAGACTGCAAAACTGTGACTATTAATAAAGGCGACGCATTTGCACAGGGTATCTTTTTGGAATACGGCATTACCGTCGATGACGACGCTGACGGAGTAAGAAACGGCGGTTTCGGGAGTACCTCGTTAAATCGGGCTTAAATAATATTTTGAGAACTAAATATTTATTCACGGTGCAAGGTTTTTTTGCAAAAACGCACAAAACCCTTGCACCCAAATAATTTTGAAATGCTTGTAAGCCGCTATGCGGCTGCGTTTCATAATTGCTCAGCAGTCATTATTTACACAACATTTTCCGCACCGTTTCCACATTCCAACCCTCCACACTGTAATTGCATAACAACCTATTTCATGCCATATTCAATTCCGACTTTCGTTTTCCTATTGTATAATCACCGGGATATTTAACAGAATATTCCGCATTAAGTCTTATATCACTGCTTGACGCACCAACCAAAATGCTGTATGTGCCGCTTTCCAGATGCCATTTTCTTAAGCACATATTATAATATTTCAAATCATCATGACTTAACGTGAATTCAACCGTTTTTTCCTCTCCCGGTTCAAGATAAATTTTATTAAAACCTTTAAGCTCCTTTTCGGGGCGGAGAATCACACACTTTTTATATCCGACATAGATTTGCGTTGTTTCTTTTCCTGCCATATTCCCGACATTTTTAATTTTAAATCTTATTTTAAGCTCATCCTCTTCTTTTTCCGAATGAGTTTGGCTAAGCTCTAAATCACTGTACTTAAAATTCGTATATGACAATCCATGACCAAACGGAAACCATATATCCTGTCTGTTTTTATCATAATAACGATACCCCACAAACGGGCCCTCGCTATACCATGTTTTATATCCGTCACCAAACGGATCCAAATCGGTACGTTCTCTTAAAGCAAAGCTTTCCGACAGCTTTCCGGACGGATTTGTTCTGCCGAACAATATGCTTGCAATTGCTTTGCCTCCTCCTTCTCCCGGATACCACATCTGCACTGCTCCCTTTACTTGTCCATGCCATCTGCCCGGAACAATCATCGAACCTGTGTTAAGCACCACCACAACATTGTCGCATGCGTCACAGGCAGAGCTTATAAGCCCGTTTGTATAGTTAGGCAATCCCGTATTATCTCTGTCCCAATGCTCCGTTTCGGTATCGGCACCATAGTTATCACCTGCAAAAACAATGATCAGATCCATCTCATTTTTTTTCATACCGTTTATCTTTCCTACGATTTCCGCACCTATATATTCCTCATCGTTTACCGCTTCATATGTAATATCAATTTTCTCCTCGGCAGCATACTTTTTCATATATTCAATCGGACTGTCCATAAACTCGCCCTCAACAACCATTTTTGAACTTCCGGCTCCGCTTATAATGGGTTTTTCTGCATGTTTACCGTACACTGCAATTTTTTTGTATTTGTTACCCTTTATCGGCAGTATATCATCTTCATTTCTCAACAGCACCATACATTCCTCAGCAATACGCTGTACCCTTTCATGTTGCTTGTCCCTTATATATCCGGGCTTTTTATTAACTTTTTGAGCTCTGCATTTCCGTGCAAATTCAATAACATTTGCAGCGGCACGATCCAAATCCTCCATCGTTGCCTTGCCGTTTTCCATGCCCTTCTTTAGTTGTTCCTCCAATTGGGAATTATACGGCATTTCCAAATCCAATCCGGCACGAATACTCAATGCTATATCATGTACGGCTCCCCAATCGGATACTATCATTCCGTCAAATCCAAATTCATCTCTTAGTATATCCGTAAGAAGATATTTGTTTTCCGAAGTAAATATCCCTCCCACCTTGTTGTAAGAATTCATAATGCAATAAGGCGAAGAATGTCTGCAAAGTATCTCAAATACCTTCAAATAGTATTCTCTCATCGTTCTTTCGTCAACCTCAGCATTTATAAATATTCTGTCCGTTTCCTGGTTATTAAGAGCATAATGCTTTACGCTTGCGGCAATCCCTCTGCTCGCCAAGCCGTTCACATATGCAGCTCCCAAAACACCCGAAAGAAGCGGATCTTCCGAATAATACTCAAAATTTCTCCCGCAATTTGGAGTTCTTTTCATATTGACACCGGGCGCAAGAAGCATATCGATTTCCTCATTTATACACTCGTCGCCCAAAAGCTGTCCCACTTCAAATAGAAGCTCCTTGTTCCAGCTTGCTCCCAAAGCGGATCCTGTCGGCACGGCAACGCAGCCGTTTTTCATGATATATTTACCCTTTCTGATGCCGCTTGGTCCGTCACTCATGCGAACCGACGGAATATCCAGTTCTGCAAATTCGGTAGTCCTGCTGTTTTTACCGGTAAGCATACTTGCTTTTTGACTGAAAGTCATTTTATTTAATGTTTCCCTTGTTTCTTTTTTCATATTGTCCTCCATATAAATTATATCACTCGCTTTAATGGATATAAAAATATCCATTTATTTTGATATAAGGGAACCTCTAAAAATTGATTCCCAATCATAATATTTTGCTATTTCGATTAATTTTTCAAAAATCAAGGCAAGAAATAGCCAATTGCCATTGATTCTCGCTAAATATTCAGGGAGGATAAGCCCTAAATATTCAGAATTATTCTCATTTGGGCATAGTTATCCCATGTACACCTCTTTTCGTTTTAAAATAGTATATCTGCAAAAGTTAT
>JAXEIW010000012.1:0-3182 GCA_034101885.1 Clostridia bacterium
TGATAATACTGTTATTATTGACAATTTGTCTTTTTTAAATAATATAAACAAGGATGTTATTTTACGTTGTCCGATTATAAAAGGTTGCAATGACAGACGAGAACATTTTGAGGGAATTGCAGAGATTGCCAATAGATATAAAAATATTTTACATATTGAAATTGAACCATATCATTCGTTGGGTGAAGGCAAATATTCAGCTTTGGGGAAAAATGTGCAAAAGTTTAGTGTGGCAAATGAGGAAGAAAAAAATGAGTATCTGCTTTCAGTACAAAAAAACAGTTTTAAGAAAGTAAAGTTTTCGTAATATGATGTTGGTGAGCATTGCAAAAAGGCATATAGTGGTGGTGTATTGTGGAAAGTTTAAGAGTTAGCAAGTAAAAAGAGCAAGAAAAGTCGAGAACATTTCTTTTTATTTTGATATAATAGTCTTAAACGTGAGGAGGTAAGAAAATGACGGAACAGATTTTAGCGGTTCAAAGGATGCAGGACTACATAGAAACAAACTTGGATGAGAAAATCACAATGACGGAGCTGGCGCGCACATCTCTGTTTTCACCGTGGTATTCTTATCGTTTGTTTCAAAAATTCACCGGGCTCACGCCGCCCTGCTACATCAGGCGGTTAAGGCTGGCAAGGGCGGCGATGAAGCTGAAAAACGAAAACGTCAAAATAATTGATGCGGCATTTGATTTAGGCTTTGAGAGCACTGACGGGTTCACCCGTGCCTTCCGCCGTGAATTTGGAATGTGCCCCGGCGATTACGCAAAAAATCCTGTTCCCATAACTCTCTTTATTCCTTACGGTGTAAAATTCAGAGAACTTAAAAAGGAGTGTGCTCTTATGAAAAACACAAATAATATTTTTATTCAAGTAATCCGCAAGCCCGCGAGAAAAGCCATAATTAAGCGCGGAGTCAATGCAGAAGAATATTTCGCTTACTGCGAAGAGGTCGGCTGCGACGTATGGGGGACCTTGATGAGTATGGACAGCCTTTGCGGCGAACCGGTGTGTATGTGGCTCCCCGACAGTATGAAAACACCCGGTACATCTACCTATGTACAGGGTGTTGAAACAGAAGCTGACTTTAGCGGTGACATTCCCGAAGGATTTGATGTCATTTCACTTCCCGAAGCCGAATATATAATGTTTCAGGGCGAACCGTTCGCGGAGGAAGATTACTGCGAAGCGATAACCGCTCTGCAGCAAGCTATGAACAGCTACGATCCGTCATTTATCGGATACTCATGGGACGATGAAAATCCGCGTATTCAGCTTGAACCGCGGGGTGAGAGGGGTTATATAGAACTTAGAGCTGCAAGGAGAGTTGCCGAATGAAAGAAGCTGTTTGTGTGGAAGGATTGACGAAAGCCTATTATGGTACGGCAGGGGTTTTTGACTTGAGCCTTTCTGTAGAGAGTGGGACTGTTTATGGGCTGCTTGGCGCAAATGGCGCAGGAAAAAGCACGACTATCGAATGTATCTTAGGCACGAAAAATGCGGACAGTGGGACGGTATCAGTACTGGGGTGCAATCCCAAAAAGGATAGGCGACGCTTATTTCAAAATGTCGGCGTTCAATTTCAAGAGAATGACTACCAGCCGGAAATTAAAGTTTCAGAACTATGCGAAGAAATCGCTTGCTTGTATGAAGCTCCTGCCGACTGAAAAAAACTTTGTGAAAAATTTGGAATAGGCAACAAGGTTGACAATGCCGTAAAAAGTCTATCCGGAGGCGAGCGTCAACGGTTATTCATTGTCCTTGCTTTAATTCCAAACCCGGAGCTTGTATTTCTTGACGAGCTGACTACCGGACTTGACGCAAAAGCCCGACGTCATGTTTGGAAAATTTTATCAGAGTTAAAAAGCAAGGGCTTGACTATCTTTTTGACTTCACACTTTATGGATGAGGTAGAAGCTTTATGTGACGAAATATGCATTTTGAAAAAAGGAAAGGCTGTATTTTACGGAACTACTGAACAGGCAAAAGAAGCCAGCGGCTGCGAAAAATTTGAGGACGCATATCTTGCACTTTCCGGGGAGGATGTTACAAAAGAATGAAATCATTTACTACGCTTTTGAAAAACGAGCTAAAGCTCAATATTAGGGACATGAACATGGTGATTTTTGCCGTAATTATGCCGTTGGTTGTCCTGTTTATACTTGGCTTCATTTATGGGACAAAGCCCGCCGCAGACGGTACGGCATACACTTTTATGGAACAATCTTTCGGGGCATTATGCTGTATTTCTGTTTGTGCAGGAGGGCTAATGGGCTTACCGCTTGTAGTATCAGAATACCGAGAGCGAAAGATTTTGAAGCGTTTTCAAGTTACGCCCGTTAGTCCGACAAAATTGCTTGTCGTAGAATTTGTGATTTATGTTATCTATTGCATAGTATCAATGCTTACGTTGTTTCCTGTTGCTATGTTGTTCTGGAAAATAAAGATACATGGCTCATTTCTATTATTTATAGGCAGTTGGTTATTGACTATGGTATCTACATTAAGCATTGGTCTTATGGTCGGCGGAATTGCTAAGAATACGAAAACAGCCGGTGTAATTGCCAGTATACTATATTTTCCCATGTTGATTTTCTCAGGGACTACACTGCCGATGGAAACTATGCCTGAAATTATGCAAAAGGTTATTCGTGTGTTCCCATTAACGCAAGGAATTATACTGATGAAAAATTCTTTCCTTGGTATTTCGGAAGGAAACGCTTGGTTGTCGGTGGCAGTTATGGCAGGAGTAACGATAATCTGTACGGGGTTGGCAGTTAGATTTTTTAAGTGGGAAGCATAAAATTCTTTTCTGTTTATAACACTCCGTGTTGTGTATGCGCTGCGTTTTGAAAAACAGTCCGGTAACGGCAGTCGGTTTTTCCCGGCTGCCGTTTGCTCTTTTTGCCTTGCTCAAAAATTTCTCCCGGAAAATTTTAAAAATGTATTTACTTTTGTGTAATCTTGTATTACAATAATGACTGCTGAACAATTATGAAACGCAGCCGCATAGCGGCTTAAAAGCGCTTCATAATTGTTTGGGTGCAAGGGTTTTGTGCGTTTTTGCAAAAAAACCTTGCACCATTAATAAATATTTTGCTCCCAAAATATTTATTTCAGCAGGCTTTATCAATGCGAACTGTGTAAAATCTTTGATTTTACACGAAAAATTTTGACAATAG
>JAXEIW010000013.1:0-5131 GCA_034101885.1 Clostridia bacterium
CAAAGGAATATATACAGGTTGGTTTGAATCTTGGTATTGTTTCCGGATATGATGACGGAAAATTCCATGCCGAAAGAACGGCAACAAGAGGTGAAACGGCGGCAATACTCGCAAGACTTATTGATTGTATTAATATGTAAAACGGATAATTAATAATTATCTGAAATAAATAAAAAATGGAGGAAAAGATAATGAAAAAAACAAACAAACTTTTATCAGCCTTGCTTGCTGTTGCAATGACGGCAGGACAGGCGGCAGCTTTGACTTCAGCAGAAACTAACGATTATTTTTTGAAGAACAAAGCAATTGATGTTGCCGTTTTTGGCGGTTCAATTGTAGGTTCGGCAGGAAATTCGAATTGGTCAAATATTGTGACCGATTATATCGGTAAAAATTATAACGGAGGAAAAGGTGCAAATATCACAAAGTATAACTGCGGCGGTGTCGGCTCAACAGTCGGACTTTCAAGAATGGCACAGCTCGTTAATACAACGGGTAAGGAAAGCACCTTTGCCCCCGATGTAGTAATTATCGAATACGCGGTAAATGATCAGCAGTATGATTTCACGGTAGATACTTCATCAGACGTTACAGCTTCAACAGAAGTGAAATATGAGAATGGAAAGCTTAATATTTATGACGAAGAAACAAATACTTATGAATTTGACTATGTAAATCCAATAAACAGTCAAACATATCCCACAGGTCATTATAAGGCAAAGGTAAACGAAACAAATCTTCTTGCAAGCACAAAGAGAATTGAGGAAATGGTAAGATTGGCACAGAGCCTTGAAAATAAGCCTGCAATATTCCTTGTAAATGTCGGTTTGGGATTGACATTGGGTGACGGACACAGCATAAGACCGAGCTTCCCGGGCTTTATGAATTCAATGGCAACCGAATATGACAAAATTGCAGAAAGACTCGGAATAGGTTATATTGATGTTGAAAAGAGTGTATGGGAATACATAGAAAATCAGATTGCAGCCGGAATTGATGACGGAACATATTCGAACAGAGCATCGGCACTTGACGCAATTCAATGGAAATTGTACGGTGATGAATCAAACATTCACCCGACCGAAAAGGGCTGTGTGATTTATGCGGATATTATAAATTCCAAAATAGCTGCAAACCCTGAAAACTATCTGACAGCAAAATCGGAAATTACAGGATATACGAATACAACAGCTTACAGCGAAAATTCTCACTTCATTCCTTATACGGCAGGAGCATATGACGGCGAGGACTGGAGCGTAACTGCATTGCCGACATCTAACAATGAGGTTTTTGATTATGCAATGACTACATCAACAACGGGTGACAGCGTATCCTTTGATTTTAACGGAAACGGTTTGCTTGTATACACAACAGGCGGCTCATACAGCTATAAAATTGAGGATAAAGCGGACGATACCGTTATATGTGAATCCTCAGGCAGTGCCAAAGGAATATATTGCTTTGATGATGCGACGACTTTTGGTGAAAAGAAACTTTCAAAGGACGGAAGCTACAGAATCACACTAACAAAGTCGTCCAATGATACAACAGCATTGAATGTTGTCGGTGTAATGGTTAATATGGAAATGGGCAATTATCCCACATTTACGGAATTCAATGCAGCTAATTACATTCCGTATTCACAGCAGTATTTTGACTTTACCAATAAGGATACGGCACAGGATGATTCTATTGAAACATATTTTGCGGACATGACAGACATAGCTTATAATGAAGGCAGCACAGCGGTAATTAAAAGGGTTGAAGACAGAGGCGCGTTAAAGGTAACAGCATCTCAGACAGATGTTAATCTGCTTACAATTACACCGAATAATGTCGGTACATCAGTGTTAAACATTGAATTTGATTTAAAGATTGATACAGAAAAAACCTTTCAGCAAAATTTAAATCTTGCTGTCGGAACGTCATCGTCCCTTATTAATGTATTCAGGGTTTTACAGAGCAATGCCGCATCGCCTTGTATTAATACGGGAAGCAACCGATACAGCACAAGTGTAGATAACTGGTGGAAGGCTAACTGTAATGATGATAATTATCATAATATCAGACTTCGCCTTATACCGCAGTCTACAGGAGGACGTTCTGTTGAATTATACATTGATGGAAACAAGGGAGATACAGTATTTTCAGCTAATAATTTAACAAATATTGAAACTATTCAATTTAATAACGCTACAACAAATACACAATCGGTTGCGTGTGAATTTTATCTTGATGATATTAGAATTTATGATGAGGTAACAAGAGTACAAAATCTTATCTCGGCAATCGGAAATGTAACCTTAATGTCTGAAAAAGCTATAAACGAAGCAAGAAACGCAGCGGATGAGATTAATGAATATATGGGTTCATCTAATGCCATTGCTAATTACAGCACATTAACTGCGGCAGAAGAAAAACTTAAAGAATTAAAGCAGGCTGTTGAAGCGGTTACATTAGCACCAGCGGCTGTTAATGTTCCTGTAGTAGGAGTTAATCAAGTATTTGATTACAGCGGATTGACCGTTGAAAAGGTTTATGTAAACGGCACTGAAATCAGTGACGCAAAAACAAAGGAAGATGCAAGATTGTTAATTCCGGCATCACACTTTACCGAAGCCGGAAAATACTCAATAACAATAACCGGTGCAGGTCTTGAAAAGTTATATGAACATAAAATTGAAAATGTTCAGAAGATTATCTACCATGATGATACAACCGTAACAAAATTACCTGACAGCTCATGGGGAACTATAGGTGCACAACATGGAAGCAGACAAGATGTAGCCCCTGCAAAACTTGATGTTACTAAGGATAATTTCGAAACACTAAAACCCTCTGCTTCTTTAAAATTTGGCTCTTTGCCGCAAGGAACTTATAAAATATATTTCTACAATATAAACCCTGACTTAAAGAGTAGAATTATACCGATGGATGCGGAAATCCTTATTTCAGACGGAAGCAAAGTAACAAAAGATGTTATAGGCTATAACGGTGCTAAGGGTTATGCACAGATTGGCGATGATGCTTATACATTGGGAGAAAACAGCTCTCTTGAACTTACAATTGCTGATGATGCTCCTAAGTATCCAGGTTCTGATGGCTTGTTTGCTGTTGATTCAATCATGCTTGAAAGAGTATGGGACGCTGACATTATTAATACTTATTTTGAAACGGGTAAAACTGAATTAACCTTCAAAAAGGCTGCCGTAAACAGTGATTATGTTGGTTATGATATGGCATTTGATTATGAAGCAAGTATTACGATAAGCTCTGTAACTGTAAATGATAAGGCACTTGATGCGACAGCTTACAGTGCAAAGAGCGGCAGACTCTTCATTGACTCATCTGCATTTAGTACAGGTGACAATACAGTAACAATTTCAGACGGAGCAGTGAGTGTATCATGTACGGTTACACTAAAAGCAGCGGAGGCTGTTAAATATTATGCAAATACACATTCGGGGATAGTGAAAGAAGGTACATGGGCAAATACGGTAGGAGAAGATTGGACAGACAGTGAAGACAAAACTGTTGTTGTTGCAGAAAGAGCGGATATTTCAAATACGCAGAATGTTTCCATAACCTACAACACATTACCGGAGGGAAGATATAAGGTTGAATATTATGTGTCGGGACATAATAGTATCTCAAGCAGCAGTATAAGAGTGGCAGATACAAATATAACTGTTAAGGATAAAAACGGCGAACATATAATTAATAGTGTAAAGCCGGCAGCATCGACAATCGGATATATTGATTTGGGAGTATATGATTTTGGTGAGTCGGAACCGGATAATTATATTAAAGCTGTTCCTAATGTAGACGGTTACGTACCTGACCTGTTCTTGTCATATGCAGTCAGATTAACTCCTGTAGGAAATGACGCTTTGGTTAAGCTTTATGCTGAAACCGGCTGCACAAATCTTGCTGAGTATGTAAACGGTGCAGCCAATAAACAGGAGGCGCTTGTAAATGCCGAAAACTACGGCTATGAAATTGACAATGCTTCGCTTAAGGATATGACATCGGTATATGCTGCTATTGCGAAAAAAACATTTACCTCCGATTATGAGGTTATTGCCGAATTTAACAAGGCGGTATCGGATAAGCTGAAGACTGTTGAATATTCAGCACAAGCGGGAAAAATATTATATACCGGTTCCGGATATTTTTACAGAGAAAAAATTAGTATGCAAGCAGGCAGATTCGGATTTTTGATGTATGAAGGAATAGCACACCCTGAACTTATCAAGAGTGTAAAAGCAAAACCTGTAGCAACAAATAATTATGACACAATAATTGACAGATATTCACAGTCAATTATAGAAACAAAAACTTGGGGAGATATAACAGGAGATGAGCTTACAAAAGTTACATCATATGAATCGGATATGACTAAATTTGATCATCAGTATGCAGTACGCTCTTCCCGGGTTGAACTTCCTAAGGAAATTATCAGCATGAATGGTCAGACTGCATTAAGATTTAAAACAGATAGAGATACTCAAGTAGAGTATTCTGATATTGTTCTTTATGTAACTTATGATAACAGCACAGGCGCATTTGATGAACCGCTTGTTGTGACAGAGTATTATACAATTGACAAGGTAAGCTTTGTTAATGCTGTTGACGGAAAGGAAGAAACTGCACAAATCGGATATGTAGGAAGCGCATATGTAACAAAGAAGGGTGATGAGGTGCCCGATGCCGTACTTGTTGCAGCTTCATATACAGCTGACGGAAAGCTTGACGTGCTTAAAACAGTACCATTGTCTAACCTTACGACAGGTGAAAGCACAAAGGTGGGAATTAATCTTAACACCGTTAAAAATCCGGGATCGGTCAAGATATTTGTATGGAGCGGAATCAGCGGTATGACGCCGTATGCGTCATTGTGTACTGTTAATTCTCCCACAAATACCGATGTAGAATATGCATCAGCATGGTATTTGCCTGACGGAACTTTTGAATATGTTCCAAAGAATTAAATAACAGAGGACTATGCGGCTTGGCGTTCGGTTCATTCGAACGCCGAGCTGAAAATATAGTATCAAAGAAAGGAATGACATATGAGAAAAAAGATTATATCATTTTTGATTGCACTCAGTACGTTTAATCCAACCTGTGC
>JAXEIW010000014.1:0-19789 GCA_034101885.1 Clostridia bacterium
AAGGCTCCCGGATAATACACCATAAAAGCTGCGAACCTTTGCGCAATCCATCTGTAATAATTTTCGATTGTCGCTTTATTACAGATTTCTTCATATGAAGCAAGTGCGCTTATCTGTCCCGGATTATTTTTATCGGTAGCAATATTTACTCCTGCTGCCAGTTCATCGGCAGTATGGGTTTGTGTAAGTTCAATTCCGTCTATCATAATTTTATAATTGCCATCGGACAATCCCGTAACTGTGATTAATTCCTTATTAAGATCCTCTGTTACAGGCAGCCCGAGAGTTTGTTCAGCATACTCATACTCCTTTGATACAGGCATTGGAAGTGCATTCGGACGATACTTATATGTAATACTGTCAGCAGACGCATTAATAAGCTCCGCTTCCGCATTAACAATTTCTCCAAGCGTATTTGATGCTGCGTCAATTTTAACACTTGCAACAACAGATGAATTAGCCGCACTGCCGTCTGCAAGCTTTGCGTTTTTAGCGAAGAAATATCCCATAACAAATCCACCGTTTGAATCGGGATGAACTTGATCAACATCATTATCAGTCATAACATTTATTGTTTTATCTTGACTTCTTATTCTTTGAGTAAGATCGGTTGTTTCCTTCCACATATTTATAACATCGACGTTAACATCACTGTTAAATTCTCCGCCTTTTTTGTATTTTTCTGCAAGCGATAAAAGTCCGTTTGCCACTCGTCCGACACCCTCGTTTGAACCGTATTCTGCCAAATTCATATCATCTGTCCAATTATCAGGTTTTACATCAACCAGTAAAGGTGTGATTATTGTCAGCTCGATTTTCTCATCAATACAACGCTTAATTAAAGCTTCGGCATTTGTAAGCACACTGTTTACCCTTTTCGCTTTCTCATCTTCTGTTTGAGTAGCATAGTCACCATGACCTATATCATTTACACCAAGCATAACTGTCATTGCATCGGGACGTGCGTTCATTTCGGCTTTTTCACCCAAACCGTCAATCGGTTCATTTAATATATCCCAGTCAAAACGTGACAATGTGTAATTGAATGAATGAGCATTAATACCTTTGTTTACAAAATTAATTTTTTTATCAGGATATCTTGTTGTATAATATGTTTCAATAGCCTTTGTATAATTGCCTCTATGGGTTATACTGTCCCCTACAAAAGCAACGGTAAATTCATCATTTTTCTCAGCCTTAGAAAGCGGAATCATATCTTCAAACCACACAAACGCCTTAATTTCAGAAACATCTTCCGTCATGGGACATTCCAGTATTACTTCATTTTTCCCGTCAATAAGCTGTTTCTTATCTGACGATTTTACACATACAAGTCTTCCGTTATTATCATATCCCGCAATCATAACGCTGTAAGGCTTATCCGTTTTAAAGATGTTCTTTATCTTAACATCTACCTGACCGCCCGTTAATTTAAAATTCTCGCTTATCGAATCCAGATTTATAACTACAGGACCATCTGCAAACAACTCCGTATCCTGCTCAAATATTTCTTTTTCGCTGTTATATTTGTTCTGTGCCCAATCAGCTGTCTGCTGTTTATTGTATATGTTAAAATTGTATAGCTTGTAATCAACCGTGCCGTTACCAACAGCACCAATTCCTATAGTTTTTACAGCACCCGGTCTTGCTTCTATATTCTGAGATCTGGAACTTTTACTCTCACCGTTTACATACTCTGTTACAGTATATTTATATGGTTTTTCAGTATTTGAAGAATCATACTCACATTTTCTTGTTATAACAAAATGTGCCCATGTATCAAGTACACTTTTTCCTCCGGCAGTTGTGTAAAGATCTGAACCGTCGCCCGGAGACACGTTAAATCTGTCTGTAGTTCCTAAAGCCCACATAAATATTACATTTTTTCCGGAAGCGTCGTCAAGCGTAAACACTCTACCGTATTTATTGTATACGTCATTTGATAAATCGCCTTGTTCTTTGGCTATTTTTGCCCAAAATTCAACTGTAATATCACCGCAATATGTACCGTATTCATCTTCTGACTGAAGAATTCCATCGTCCAGCACTGCTTCAATTCTTGTTTCTTTGAAGCTTGTTTCCGCTCTTTTCAACTGAAGATAAGGAATTTTAGCTCCCCATGTATTCTCTTCAGCAGCAAAATCCGCATATGAACTTATAGTTGAACCGACAGTTTTTGCAAGATCTTCAATTTCTTCGGAATCTCCCACGGTATCTGTATCTTTCGCCTGTGAAAAATCAAGAGCGAACACCAATCCGTCCTCAATCTTTATCTTTATGTTTTTACTGCCTGTATATGCAATATTATTAAAAGATATTAACTCATCAGGCAAAGTTATCAAATGTTCACCGTCCTCTAAAGGCGCTGCTGCTGTCAGCTGAATGGTTTTTCCGTTTACAACTGCTGCCTGAGGTACTTTGCCGTCTATTGAAAAATCAAGAGCAGAAATATCTTCATTGGGATAATTATTAAATTTAATTGAAATTATTCCATCGGTTTTTGCTTTGCTTGAATCTGCGCAGGCAAACTCAAAAGTATCAGAAGCTATTGTTGTGTAAGGTGTTTTGGTTGCCTCATAAATCGTGGCCGCTTCATCATCAGTCAAAATACGGTCATATACGTTAAAGCTGCTAAGCTTAAATAGCTGAGTACCTTCTATTTCGGGGGACTGCAAGTTTACACCAAGATACAGTTTATTAGGTGCCGAATACCATGTATTGCCGGTTGTTGTCTTTGAACCCAAAAAACTGCCGTTAACATAAATCTTTGTACTGTAATCTGCTTTTGCAGTATCATCTGCATTTACCGATACCGATTGAGTAATTGTAAAATGCGTCCATTTATCATACATATTTAGTTTATATGCATAAAGATCATTGTAATAGCCCCTATATATCTCAAATCTTTCGGTGTCAAGATTTAAATTATATAAATTAAATACTTCACTAGCAATAAAATCGTTAGTATCATTATTACAAAACGTAAAATATCTTGCATACTTTCCTGTCAACTTAGGTCCCGGAATGTTTATCCAGAAATCAACGGTCATATCTTTGGCTTTTCCTTTGCTGTCTGCCCATATGGAATCAGCAAATGAAATTTCTATACCGTTATTATTGTAACCTTCGGTTCTTTCCGGTACGTTAAAATCCATATAATTAATTTCATACTGAGGTGACGCCTTAATTACCCCTCCTTCCGAATAGTTTACAGTTATGGATGAGCCTTGTGCCGCATCACCCGAGGCTGTAATTCCCTTTGACGCTTCCGTACTATCTGATGAATATCCCGAAAAATCCATCGAATAAACAGGTACCGGTGTACTGCTTGTCGTTTCTGCATTTACCGGAAGAAATGACATCATCAGTCCCCCGGAAACTAATACAGCCAATAGTTTTTGTACTTTTTTGTTCATAAATAGTTCCTCCTTTTCGGCGCTATAACGCCATAATTAATTTATATATTAAACTTTTTAATATATACTGTATAATAAATTTTATTAATTCTCCCGAAAACTCGGTATAAACTCAATTCTGTCACACAATGAAACCATATTATTAAAATCCTTCCACAACATAAGCTTTACTGTGTCCGTATCCTTTACTCCGGTTAATATAATATTTTCTTTTAAGCTTTTGCCGCCGGCAATTTTAACCGGGATAGATTTTACTTCGGACAGTCTGTTATCACTGTAAACCGCCGCAATTAAAATACCCTCCTCATCGCTTATTCCTGTATTCATAAAATTGTATTCACCCACAGTGACATTCAGCGTATCACCGTTTTTTTCAGCTTTATACACAGGGGTATTGTTAATAATTAAACCATTATTTACAGTTCCGTCATCAGAAATATATCCGCTTATACTTCCTTTGTTTCCGCTTAAATCTTGTACATTGGATGTTGAAGCTGTCTGTGACACATTTACCTCTCCGCAGTCTGTAAAACTGTTATCGCTTAAAGCTACTCCGTTTGCACCGTCAAGCAATATCGGTTTTTCAAATCCTACATATTGATTATTTGAAATAATATTTCCGATAGCATTGTAATCCCATACTTTAGAACCTGTTACACAAATTCGTGTGGCCGTATGTCCCTGATACAATTCTCTGTTCACGGAATTTGAAATATAATTATTTTTTATTTCAATCCCCATACACTGAACATCATTGCCTACGCCATTCCCCGTAGCAGAAAGCCCTTGGCTTAAATTTAATGCAATATAATTGGTTATTGTGTTATCTT
Organism: Clostridia bacterium; assembly: GCA_034101885.1. Classification (GTDB taxonomy): domain Bacteria; phylum Bacillota; class Clostridia; order UBA1381; family UBA1381; genus RGIG1988. The sequence goes on from JAXEIW010000014.1 coordinate 4,247, forward strand.
CAATCCTTATATTATAAACAGGGCACACCCGATTTTGATATTCATTATGAAAAGCATGCACTGTTATTCCTCCTGTTGTATCCAAAACATTTTCAAGGGCTGTTCCTCCCACACAATCGGAGTAAAATTCAATGCTTACCTCACATTGTTCGGCTTTGTTCTTATAAATTGTTGTATTCTCAAAAACAACAATTAAGGTGTATGTACTGCTTCTGTCAGGCAAAATATCCCATGGTCTGTCAATGATTATTGTATCGTCTCCTTTAGCGGCAACTACCTTTCTATACTGTCCCATTCCCATACCGCCGGCAATGGCTACATATAGCTCACCGTATATAGGCTTCGGCAATTCAAGCACACCGTCCGAAACTATATGCTCATGTCCTTCTATGCGAAGCGTATCAGAAGTTGCATTTATTACCCTTCCGCAAGCAAAATAGGTTCCCGGAGGCTCGATCATAACAACTTCTCCTCTACCTTCACATTCAGGATGCAGACCGAGAACAATTTCATTTTCCGCAAAGTAAGTGTTTCCCTTAATTGTATAACCATGTATTGACTGTGTTGTATCTACAGCTCCTGCATCAACTTGAGGATTTATGGTTTTATTATTGTAAATCGTTGAATAATTTGCAAAAAGAGCAGGCGCGTCATGTGTGTATCTGAAATCATTGTTTAAATACTTACCGTATTTTCTTACATACCCGGCAGCGGGTATACCGTCAAATGAACAATTCTGTATAAGCAATCTCTGATATATTCCGGTTGTGCACACAGCATTTGGTTCATTATTTAAACCTTCCCCGGAAATTATATCAACATTGCTGAAAAAAACATTCTCGCAAGTCGAATCATCTCCGTCAAGAAGAAAATACGTCTGCACCGGAACAGATTCCTGCGTCGGCGAATAAAACGTCAGATTTGATACTCCTACATTTCCCTCTTTTTTTGCCTTAGTCGAAAATCTGTATCGGTAATTTCTTGTGTCGGTATTTACCAGTCTTGTCCTTTCCTTTCCGGCACCGTTTAGTATTACTCTGCTTGCAAGTGCAAAATAGTTTGCAATATAATCACCTTCCGCAAACTGCAATATTCCTCCGCCAAGGTTTTCTATTGCTTTAACCGCACTGTCAATCTTACCGGACATATCTTCCTCAGTATTCGGTACAATCCCAAAATCCTCGGCATTATATACCGTTGTATTAAAGTCGTCTGCCCATGGCACTCCTATAGACAGCGGATCAGAAAAGGATTCCATAACCGTTAACGTTTGATCGCTTTGAAGCACGGAAAAGTTATTATCATTGAAAGAATTATTTACCTCAACAAAATACTCTCCGGGCGGCACATTATTTACGGTAAACTTGACCATTACCCTGTTACTTTCAAGTATTTGTGCATTATATGTATTCCCGTTATTATCCTTTAATCGAATTGAGGCAGCACCTTCAGCACCAAACAAGGAACTGTCAAGATTTCTTCCCACAAGCCTGACTTCCAGTCCGTCATATATCTCAAATTCATCCATAAATAACCCAATAGGTTCATTAAGGCGTATCGGAAGACTCCATCCGTAATCGTTTTTCACCCATATATCATAAATTCCCGGTGTCAAAGCTTCGGGGAATATTACGCTTGCATAATATCCAAACCCCGATTCATCGATTATCGAAGCGTCTAAAATATATGCTCCCGCAGGAGGTACAGCCGATGCCTCACCGTCTGCCGGATATGCCGCTATTAAAACATCACCAGTAATACCCTGTCCGTATATATTAAATATTTCTCCCGGACTTATTTCCTCACTTACCTTTGACAAATAAGGCACGTCTTTATATACACCGGCTTCAAGCGTCACTCCGATATATTCCTTTGCTTTTGCATATTTTCGTTCATCATCATATTCTGAAGTTATTTCCAAATTGTAATTGCCGTAATACTCAATACAATATTCAAATTCAACCCTTCCCTGTGCATCTGTTTTCCCTGATAAGATAATTTTTTCTTCTTCTGTAAGGTATCCGAATTCTCCGTTTAACTTTACCGTTACGTCAAGCCCCTCTATAGGAACTCCGTTTTCATCCGAAAAAACAACTGCAAATCTTATTTTATCACCCGTCCTTTCACAGACAAATGCATTTTCGCCTAAAATCTCGGAACTAACCTCATTATATTCTTCGGTCATATACTGCGCCGTCACAGGCTGTGTATAAAGTGCCGAATCTTTTCCAATAAGCATATATGTATAGCTTACACCACTGTCAAGCTCTGTATCGATATACGGACTTTGTGTTACATTTTCGGCAACAAGCTCATAAGCATAATTGCTCTTTCTGTAAATATTCACCGACGAGGCGGAAGTATCAAAATCGATATTTGCACTCCTTGCTTTTTCTCCGGTTGTTACATTCATTCTCTGTATTCCGGTTTCCGACAACTCGTCGAAAAAAATCGCATTCACAGCAACAGTTTCGCCTACTTTTTCTGATGAAATTTCAATACTGAAATCAGAATCGGCACATACGCTCAAATATGTCCCTTCGTTATAATTAAATCTTCCCTCTCCGATAATCTCATCATACATATCTTTAATTTTAAAATCTATATTATTTAGGACATCGTTAAAAGCCGTAACATAAAAGCTTACAATATGCTTATTGCCGTCATTCAGCTCAACTCTCCATGCATTTTTATTATAATTGTAGGGTTTAACGGCGCGTCTAATAAATCCATTGTCGGACGGCATCAACAGTGCTCTTTCATCCTCTGTAGGATTTTCGACAACGCCGTAAGAAACCCCCGGTGATGTACATTGTACCTTCGCATATTGGGGTAGATTTTCTATGTGCTTTGCCGTATTATCTCTGCCCGATGCTTCTTCTGTATCACCGTAGAAAATAATATAACCGCTTTCTCCGTACACATCGCACCAATTGCCTTTTGTTGTAATATCACTGCCGACATATATGGCAGTTTCCGCATTCTGTTCCGTATCTGCATATATATTAATACCAATTCCGGCAAGAAATACAACGGTAAGCAAAACTCCTATAATACGCTTCATCTCTATCCTCCCCGTTAAATGTTAATGCTTTAATGCCTCAACCAAAAGCAGCAAAACCATTGACTGTCCGTACAGCTCCGGACATATAGGAATATTTCTGTAATGATCAAGCGTATCTCCCATTCCTGTTCCGTATGATACTTTATTTACCACTCCGTCATCATCTATACAATTAAGTATACCTTTAACCGCTTTATTTCCGATATCCTCATATTTTTTATCTATATAACCAAGGCGTACCGCTTTTAGTATTCCGTATCCGAATGCTGCCGTGGCAGACGCTTCTTCATAAGAGGTTTCATCATCCAAAAGCGTTCTCCAAAGTCCGTTTTCAGTCTGTAAATGTGATAATGCTTCTACCTGGCGGTTTAGTGTTGATATAAGGAATCTTTTTACTCCGTCATTAACTTTTACAATATTAAGATAATCCACCAACCCTGCTGTATACCATGAATTTCCTCTTGCCCAAAGAGCCTCTGCAAAATTATGATTACCGTCAAATGTCCACCCATGGAAAAACAATCCTGTTTTTGTATCGGACAAATATTTTATATGTACCAAAAATTGATCTATACTCTCTTGCGTATATCTGTCGTCCTTAAGAATTTCACCCATTTTAGCCACAAACAATACAGTCATATAAAGTGTATCATCCCACAACTGCTGATTATTCGTATCTTCGGTTGTAATATGCTGTATACCGTTTTCAACCGTTCTCGGCATTTCATTCATCACATAATCAAGCCACTCCTTGCAAATTTTCAAATATCTCTCATCACCGCTTTCTTCATATATGTGAGCCAAAGTCAGCATAGGGCACATAGTATTTACATTTTTGCGCGGCAGTCCCTTTTTAATGTGATTTTCAAACCAATCAATTATTTTATTATAATATTTTTTTTCATTGGTATCCTTATAATATAAATACATTGCATATAATGCAACACCCTGCGGCCATTCCCATATATCCATATAAGGCGTTCCCTGCGGAACATATGGTTCATATATTGTAGATATTTTAAACATTGCATCGTAAACTCTATTTATTTTTTCATGTATATCTTTTATTTTCTTCATAATAATCTCCTAAAAACTTTTTTAAATAATACTTTTCAAAAAATAATTAATTTAATTTTTCGGTATTATACCTTCACAACGGCAATCTACCATATTTATTTTTTTATTAATTAGTTTTCAAAAATAAATAATTCATCAATTCTATTTGCTCTCGCATTAATTACCACTTCTGATCCATTATAGCTTCCATACACCATAGATGCCCTTAAATCATTTATTCCTGCTGTTTCTACCTTTATTTCATTCCCAAGCTTAACTTTATATATCTTGGTCCATGATTTTAAAGGATAAGTAAGAACAGTTGTTCCTTTATAACCTTTTAAAGCAGTGTCCATTGCATCCGAAGGATACTGAACCGATACATATTCGGATGAATAATCCAAAACCTTTGCATGAACAAGCATACTTTCCGATGATTTAGACGTATAAATATCATCATTTGTCGAATAGCCGAAATTCCATACATTTCTCTTTTGAAAAGTATTTCTGTAGGTAATACGTTTATCTTTGTAATTGTCTAAATCTATATCCTTATTTTTAAAGAAAACTCTGGTCGCAAAAACTTCATTATCCAAAATAGCAATCTGCGCTATATCGCCTTTTTCAAAATCTTTAAAAACATCTTCATCCTCTGACGTATATGTAACCAGTTTCCCCTGTTTATAACATTCAACTACCGTTTCCGAAACATTTTCTTCTTCATTGTAGGTTATATATTTATTTACAACCACATTGAAATTTTTATAATCATTATATACATTCGCATCATTTCTGATATTGCCGTTGTACATTACTACAGCCGCCGGAATCTTATTCTTGCCGGAATCATATATTTCCATATCATAGTTATAATTTATAATGTCCTGACAATCATAAACCTTTATTTTGTCGGTATTTATTTCTCCGGTTGTACTGTCCCTCGGCACCGAAAAAATAATTGTTTGACTGCCGCACATCCATTCACCGTTTATTGTCCCTGATTCTTTATGGAAACTGCCCTTTAAAATATTTGCATTCATAGACAGCTGTTTAGTATTATCGGACACATAATCCTCAACTATATATCCGTCAGAAATGAATAATGATGTAATTTTATCCTTCTCCGAAACAAATTTTACTAACTTTTCCTCAGATGTCGACAGTAATACCTCACGGTTTAATTTATCAAGTCTTGTCATGTTATTTCCGATGTATATCTTGGTATTTTCCGCAAGTGCATAATCCTTCTTTATACCGTCAGAGCCGATAATTACGGCATTATATGTATCATCGTCATTTTCCGAATAAATTCTCAGCAAAAAGCCATATTCATCTCCGCCGCTTTGTCTTATATAAGCCACTACTTTTCCGAAGGAATTAAGACAGAACTTACCGCTTTCTCCCACTCTTATTATCGAAGCCTTGCCGACAGAAGCAGCGGTTTTATAATCGGGGCTTACATAATACTGTGTGCTGCCAATCATAACAATTGTTTCCGAATCGGAATCTGTGCTTAAAGATTTTACTGTCCCTGAAACCTCCGATGTTGATATGGCTATTTTGACATATTTATCGGAACTGTAAACAGATATGACATTTCCGGCAGAAATTTCCTCAAGTGACGCCTTTTTTGAATTATTAACAATTTCAATTTTTTTATCCTCCGTCAAAACGGGATTCTTTCCGTAGGCGTCATAAATAATACCCTTATCAACATCTGTTCCGCTTACATAATAATCGTAATATTCAAATATTTTTACTACATCATATTTACTGTCCCTGTTATTGTCAATAAATATAACTTCTCCGTTTTGAGGTTTAAGCAAATCCTCATCATAGCGCATTACGCAAGTGTTATTGTATATAACACTTATAACGGGAGATATATCGAATTTCTTTTCTCTGCCTCCGATATCATACACAAAGCTTTTTTCCGTAGTCTGCGGCAGAATGTCCTCTGCACTTACGGTAAGGACATTATTGTTGTCCTCAACCGCAAATATTATATCGTTGTCGTCATCATTTTCCCTGTAATATGCCTTGACGTTGTAGCCGAGAAAATCTTTTGCAATATTTGACGGATCTTTATAAATAGTGCCGTTTATTGCTACATATCCGTCAGAGCATCCGTCAATACCGTTAAGAGATGTAATTTCATTTGCGTCTGCAATGCCTTTGATACATTCCGTTTTAAAAAATTTGTATAACGCTGTTTCGCCGTAATTGTAATTTACCGAATCGGTTATATCTATAGTAATTACTTTTGAATTTAAAGCATTGTAAAACAGCTTTGCCATCATTCTGAAGCTTACTTTATTTCCGTCTGCGTAACCGATATTTTTAAACAATTCGTTATTCGGCAAACTATACCGATCGCTTACATTATATCCCAGAATATTGTTGATTACTCTTGCCGCCTCATTCAGGGTTATATAATTGTCCGGGTAAAAATATCCGTCGCTGTATCCCGACACATAACCATTATCTGCCGCATATGATACAGCGGCTCTGTAACTGCTGTTTACTACATCGGGGAATCTTAAAGGCGCGTCGGATTGATTTATTTCTATTTGAGTCATTCCCATGAGCTTTAATGCATATTCGGTAAATTCTCCTCTCATAATCGGCTCATCTGTTTTTTCATCATCCTTTGTATATATGCCCAAAGCATCAAGAAGTCCGAATATTTCCTGTTCCAAGGCGCTGTACTCCGGTTCTTCATCGATTTCATTTTCTGCATATATGATATACGGAGTTAAGCAGCTGACTATCAATAACAGTACCGTAAATAGTTTTCTCATTGTTACCATCTCCTTTTATTCAAAATTCTTCAGCAGTCCGTCAATAATCTTTGCTGCCATTGCCCGTGTTGCCGTTTCTTCAGGGCGGAAAGTCATATCTTCAAACCCATTTATAACTCCCGCCTTGTCAAGTTTGATTACATAATCGAGCGCATACCCGGGAATGGTATCCATATCGGTAAATTGCTTTTGTTCCCTTACTTCCGATATTTTCTTAAAGCTGTAATCTACGGCTCTGCAAACTATTGTACACATCTGTGCCCTGTTGATGTTTGTTCCGATTCCGAAGCAATCATCTGATACACCGTTTACAATTCCAAGCTTTTCTGCCGTGCTTACATATTTATAGTACCATTCATTCTTGTTCACATCAACAAATTTACTCTCGGCACTTTCATCAATCTGTATATTGAGTGCTTCTATAATCATTTTAAGGAATTGTTCGCGTGTAACCTTACCGTCAGCGTCAAATTTACCGTCTCCTACACCGTTTATTACACCCAAATCAACAAGATTTTTTACGCTGGTGTATGCCCAATGGTCTGTTCTCAAATCTCTGAAAATACTGCCTGCCACTGCTTGTGCATATTCCTCGTCAATAACATCGGGAACAATTGAAGTCTTTGGTGCGGTATAACCCGAACCTCCGCCACCGCCGCTGCTTCCTTTTGAATCACTGTCGGTTTCCGATATTTTCAAAGAAGCCGCAAATACGCTGCGAAGCTGTTCATAACCGTTTATATCGGCAAGCTTCATTTTTTCAATTACCTTTAGCTTATTATCCCTTGAATATCCGCTGTATGTTTTTACATCGGAAGCGGCAAGATTGAATTTCTCAGCATAATTTGCAAACAAATCTTCGTTTAATATTTCAAGCTTTTGTTTGTAGTTAAACAATGACAGCATACTGTCCTCAAAGAAATAAGTTCTTGCTTCGGCTATGGTTTTATAATATTTTTTGCATACGGCATTTGCAAGTATATCCTTTTTAAAGGTTTCGGAAACAATGTCGTATCCGTCAGCTGTATTTATTCCCAGCTCATTTTTATATTTAAGAATAATCTCCTCAGCATTTTCTACATTTGAATTATAGAGTTCCTGTAAAATCATCTGTTCATTTATCGCCCCGGTAAACTCATTTTTAAAAGATTCTACATCAGAAAATGTTTTTCCCACCACCTTCTCAATCACGTTATATTTATAATTCTGTGACAGTGCGTCAAATACATTTTTATCTATTAAAAGAGCGTATCTGTATGTATCATTTCCAATTATTTCAGTTTCAAAGTTTGATACCCCGGAGTTTTTAACTGCCAAAAGAGCTTTTGATATATTTTCAGATGTGTTATATCTGAATATTGTCGAGTATTCATACTCGCCTGCTTTTACATTCAATATATAATTTTCGTCTATATACGGATTATCGGCAATATATTCAACAGCACATTTTCCGTCCTCGTTTGGCGACGCTTCTCCTATATACACAAGCTTATTATCCTTATCATATACGGTAATTACAACATTTTTGCATTTCTCCGTTGTTGCTGCCGATATAACCGTTTTCCATGTATCGGGTTCAGCAAATACATTGGCAAATACTCCGCTGCCGATTACCGATATATCTCCCGGCTGAGGATTTTTCTCCGATGCCGACTGTGGATAAAATGCAGAATCGGCAATTATATTTAAATCTTCGATACTATCAACAGCAATATATTTGATATATGAATTTTCATCAAAAGAATCAAATGCAAAATCAAGTGTCGCTTCCTGCCCATTGTCAATCGGCGTTGACAAGCTCCTTGTCTGAATTTCTTTTACTTTTCCGTTTTCATAAACAACACCTGCTACTTCAGCCGATAAAGGCAAAGATTTCGAACCTGTATGTCTGTTTCTTAATGTAACCGACGAGTCAGTCCGGTTTATTATTTCCAGAGGATAACCAAAAGTTATCGGTACGGCAATTTCTTCCCGTACACTTGAATCACTGTTAACAATTCTTAAATATACCGTCCTTACTCCAAGCTCGCCGCTATCAAAATTGTATTTCCAATCAGAGCCCGAAACATCAACAGGCTTATAAACTTTTTTATCTTCAGATATTTCAAATGTTTGATTTCCTTCCTTTATGACTGTTCCTTCAAGTTCAAATGGATATACGGCAACATCACCATTATCATAGTTATTCAGATTTATGGAAGCCGGATCGTGAGCCGGCAATTCATCATTGTAAATCTTTGAAACGGCTTTCTCCGTAAGCATCTCATTATAATATGAAATATCCGAAATCTTAAGCTTTGCGCCTGTGCCGACTGTAAGTACAATATCCTGTGTTAATGTAGGTATGTTCCTTGCATTACCGGCTCCGTTTACACGCTTTCCGTTTATATAAAAAGCATATTCAATATTTTTTCCTTCATCATCCCAGCCGTATGTAAATACATAGTGATTCCATGAATCAAAATATGAATCACTTCCGCCATACTTTTCAGCAAAATATCCGTTAATCGGAATAGATGGCAATTTTGTAACCGGATGAAACCAGCAAGCGCTGTGAAGCAGCTTATTATTTGTTCCGGCAGATACGTCAAAAATATTCAGTCGCTTATTATTATTGTTTCTTATTACCGAGCTGTCAATATTTGCCCAAAATTCCACAGTTGCCTCACGGATTTCCGGGCTGCCCATATTTATTGATATTTTTTGACTTTCTCCGTTTAGTTCAACATATTTAACACGTCCTCCGTCCTTTGTCTGATACTTGCCAACGCTTCCGACAGACGCAGCTGTCACGCTCATTCCGTCACCCTTGGAAAGAGTAATTCCCTTGGATATGTCGGTACTTGTTTCATCTGCTTTTGACAAATCAGCCTTCATTATAGGAATAAATACATCGTTATTCGGATCGCTGATATATGCAACGCTCTCGGCAAATGCACTTTTTGCGGTTGCTTTATCATAAATTTTTGCCAATTTAATTCTGTCGATTACCTTTATCTTATTTTTGTTTTTTAAAGTCTCATAAAGCGCCTTATCTTTTTCTGCGATACCCAGCTCCGAGTAGTATTTTTCAATGTATTTACCCGAAACAAACTCCTCGGAAGTTTTATTTTCAATCAAAGCAGCTGCAAGTTTGTTTTCTATCGCAGTATTTAAATCAATGTAAGAATAATATTTTTCCTTATTGATTTCATTAAACAGCTTTTCTTTTTCGGAATCATTAAACAATGTATAAATTCCGTCAAGCTTTGTGCCCGTTTCTCGTGCCATTTCCTCAAGCTTTTTTCCGTACTCTGAGCCGTTGGTATTCTGCAATGTAAGCAATACGTTCTGCACAAATGAAACATTTACAAATTTACTTTTAAATTCTCCGATTGAACTGTATTCTTTTCCCGCAACTTCATCAAGTACAATTTCTTTTCTTTCCGAGTCAAGCAAATTGTAATACGACATATCAAGTGAAAGTACCTCGGCATAAACAGTATTATTTAAAATATTTTCCTCGAAGTTCTCCTTTGATGTGTTTTTTATGGCATCAAGAGCATCGGATATTGTCTGATATGAAAAACATTTCATTGTTCCTTTTCCGAAAACTCCGCTTACTCCGGCATATATCGTATAATCCTTATCCTCGATAATGTTATTTATATCATATCTGAAAGCCGCACTTCCGTTTTCGTCAACAGGAACAGTATTTATGTAATCAATATTTCCCTCCGGAGTTTTTATAATAACAAGAGCATCATTTTTATATTTTTTGCTTGCAAGCATTGAAATCTTAAAGCTGTTTTCACCACTGTACTGAGTTGCAGTAATATTTACGGCATCTTCATAGGGCGCTATACTCTCAGCCTCTTCAATATTCTCCTCCGCATTTTCGGGAAGCAGAACCGAATTTGAAACAAGTTCGCCATTGTCCAAGCTGTCTAAAGCAAATAATTTTATATGCAAATTATTTTTCTCATCATGTTCTCCAAATTTAAAACCGTATTCATTACCGCTTTCTTCTTCGGCTTCAACGAACTCTATCATCTTAGCACCGTCAAACAATGCTGCAATAATTTTATATGAAGAAATTTTATCCGAAACACGTTCTGCATTAACAGTACCTGAAACAGGTGTTTTCCCTGTAATTTTTGCATCAGACAAAACAAGCTCTTTGGTAAATTCAAGCGTCAATTCTTCTGTATATTCATCATTGCCGTCCTCATCAAAAACACAAAGCTTAACCGGTATTTTCCCGTATTCACCCTCTTTTAACGAATACTCCCATTTGCCGTTTGAAACGGCAACGTCTTTCCACTCACCGTTTGCCACTGAAATTTTTAATTCCTGTGTGTCCGTCTTACTTGTTTTTCCGTTTAATTGAACCGGATAACATACTCTGTCATTTTCGTTGTGAGATAATATCGTGACTTTTTTTTCGTCATAGTTATCCTTTTCGTTATTATAAATTTCCTCAACGTCTTCATCAGTTAAAATAGAATTGTATATATTAAAGCTTGCAAGTTTATATGCTTGATTACCGTAACTTGCCGGACGTACATTATGGTTTAAATACAATTTCTTTAGACCTGCGTACCATTCCTTCGCTAAAGAAGTTTTTTCGCCAATATACATACCGTTTACATAAACCTTATTTGTGTAATCAGCCTTTTCTTCGGAATCACCGTTTATTTTAACAGATTGTGTAATTACAAAATGTACCCATTTGTCAAAGGAATCAAGGCATCCTTTTTCTTTGTTTCCATTCGAATCTGTAGCACCTATATAACATCCTGCAAAATTACCCTGCATAATACTTAATCTTCCGTATTGATCCCTCGTTAAATTCTCCATTTCAAAAATTTCTTTATCAGCAGTATCATAAAAACTGAAATATCTCACATACTGTCCGGTAGTTGTAGGTCCGGGCACTTTCATCCAAAAATCTATTGATATATCGCCTGCTTTATCAGTATATGCCTCATCGTCATATAAGCAAATAGGTTCATCAAATGTTACCGTTAATGCCGATGACATTGGTTCAGCCTCCAGTTCGATATATGGTATGGTTTTTCCGTTTTTGCTTTCAAAGCTGCCTGCTTCCTTTATATAATTACAGCTAATCGCAGCACTTCCATCGGGCATAGTATAGCTTATGCCGTAATTTTCCTCAGCTTCGTCCGCTTTGCTCAAATCCAAAGAAAATATAGGCATATTTTCCGATGCCGCATAAGGTGACACGGCACATACATTTAATATTATTGCCGAACAAAGCAGCAGTGAAAATTTTCTGAATTTTTTTAACATAAATTATCCTCCTTTATTTTACAGTGAAACCTCTCCGTCGGAAAGTTTTTTTGTAAGCCAATTGGTTACAACCACCATTATTATACCGACTACCGATTTAAACAGACCTATTGCCGTTGAAAGGCTGTATTGGAAGCCCGATATTCCCAATCTGTATACATATGTATCGAGTATATCCGCAACATCATAGGTTGCCGGTGAATAAAGGTTAAATATCTGGTCAAATCCGGCATTTAATATTCCGCCCATTTTCAAAATAAGCATTATCGCAACCGTTGAGAAAAGATACGGAAAATTAATGTATCTGATTTTCTGAAAACGTGTACAGCCGTCTATTATTGCCGCCTCGCCCACCTCCTGGTCAAGTCCCGCAAGAGAGGCAAGATAGATTACCGATCCCCAGCCTACTTCCTTCCATATGCTTGACACAATAAGTATCGGTACAAACATACTCTTTTCCGCAAGAAAATATATAGGTTCAAATCCCAATTTCGTAAGTAAATTATTTACAAGTCCCGTACTGGGTGAAAGCAGAGTTGTCATCATTCCGGCTATTGTTACCCATGAAAGAAAGTGAGGCAGATATGACACTGTCTGCGAAGCCTTTTTAAATATTCCGCCTCTCAATTCGTTAAAAATTATGGCAAGAATTATCGGTGCGGGAAATCCGAACAAAAGCTGCAAAAGGCTTATCTTTATGGTGTTTATCATAATAGGTGCAAAGTCAGCTCCCGAAAAGAAGGTTTTAAAATGCTTTAAGCCTACCCATTCGCTTCCCCATATGCCTCCGACTATGTTATAGTCCTGAAATGCCATCAAAACTCCGACCATAGGTTTATATGCAAAAAGCATAAGCCATATAAAACCGGGAAGCGCCAACAGATATAAGTATTTATTTCTGTTAAGGGACAGCAGAAATTTTTGTTTTTTTGTTTTTACCGTATTATTGCTTTGTATTTTCATTTTCCTGCCTCCTTAACCCTTAATTCCGCCGACCGTCAGGCCTGTTACAAAATATTTCTGCAAGAACGGATATACGCATACTATGGGCAGTATTACAAAGAGATTGGACGCAGCTATTATTCCCTCTGACGGAGGTGCCGCCGACGGATCTACTCCCGCTCCTCCTTCGGTTATTGCCGCAACCGTTTCCTGCAATTCTCTTAACATTATCTGCAAAACATATCTTTCTCTGCTGTTTATATATAACAGACAGTCAAACCACGCATTCCACTGACCGACCATCTGCCACAATGTAAGCGTTGCAAGAATGGGCAGCGACAAGGGAACAACGATTTTAAACAAAATATATATATCATTTGCCCCGTCAATCTTTGCCGCTTCAATCAAGCCTGCCGGCAGCTGTTTGAAAAAGTTTTTCAGTAATATTACGTTGAAAGCGGATATACATCCCGGCAGAACCAATGCCCATATGGTATCCATCATTCCGAGATCCGAAATATTTAAATATGTGGGAATAAGTCCGCCGCTGAAAAACATTGTTATCGTAACTAAGGTAAGCAAAAACTTTCCTGCCGGGAATTCGTCACGGGAAAGGGGATATGTAAAGGTTACAAGCATAAGAAGCGAAACAATCGTACCCAATATTGTCCTTACAACCGTGTTTTTGAAGCACAGCCACATATATCCCGACTGAAGCACCATCTTCCACGCTCCCCAGTCCACCTTTTTGGGAAACCATTTAAATTTCAGGCTTATTTCGGATTTGGGAGTTATGCTTGCGGCAAACAAATTCCAAAAGGGAATTATGATTGATACACAAAACAGTATGACAACAGAATAACATACAATGTCAAGTATTCTGTCACTCCCTGTTTTTTTTATTTTCATACTTTATGTTCTTCCTTTCATGACGTTATGTTTGTGATACGGCTGTTCTGCCTCTGCAATTCGTCAACACGAACTTATGCTTTGTATAAATCCGAACTGCGAGGCAGAGTATTGTAATACCGCTTCAAGCTGTTGTTTACTTTATTACGGTGTCGTAATATTCCTGAGCTTCTTTCTGAAGAACTGCGCCTCCGGCGTTCATATATTCCTCAACAAACGAATCCCAATCATCAAGGCTTCTTTTTCCGCTGATAAATTCGGAATATGCCGTTGTTTTAAGTGTCTGCAAAGTAGTCGCATAGGTCAATGTGGACGGCATATTTGCTCTCATAAGCAAATCGTTATAGCTGTTCCAGCTTGCAACTCTTTCCTGTTCCTTTGTATATTCGGGATTCTGATAAAGGTCTGTTATGCTCTTATCAGCCCAACTTCCGCACTTTAACAGATTGAAAAATCCGATTCCCATCTGTGCGTTTGCGTTTGCGTCCGCACCGTAGTTACCCAACTGCTTGATTCCCGAAGCCTTTCCTACATTTTCATCATAGAACTCGTAGGACTCGCCATAAACTCCGTACGCACCCATAAGTGCGGTTTCCTCATCATAATTCAGGTCATTAAGTATTTTCAAAATAATCTTTTGCTTCTCAACATCGTCCTTCAAATGTGCACCGAAGCATACAAAATTTGAAAGAGGTCCCCACAGCCAGTCGCCTCTGTCACCGTTTTCTCCTTCGGGAAGCGGACCGTAGGTTATCCTCTCGGCATATCCCTCTCCGGCAGTTGCAAGATTAGCCCTTCCGTGAGGCGTAAGCTCTGAAATATTGTCAAGATTGGTATTATTTAAGGCAATTCCCTGCTGATCAAATCTCTTTGCTATGGCAGACTGGTCATCGGTTAAAAATTCGGGATTTATATATCCCTTATTGTACCATTCGTTCAGCTTGATTAATGCCTGATGAGCTTTTTCGGTAACGGTTCCGTTTACAACCTTTCCGTCCTCAAGAGTCCACTGCTCGGGCATTACTCCGTATGCTCCGAAAACCCAGTCAAACTGTCTGTAATAGTTTCCGCCTATTCCCGAGATAGGATATGTGTCATTTTGTCCGTTTCCGTCGGGATCTTCGTTTTTAATCTTGTCAAATGCCACTTCAAACTCATCAATAGTTTCGGGAACTTCATTAATACCTACCGCTTTCAGCCAGTCATTATTCCATACAACCACTGTATTGTATTCCTGTCCCATTGATTTCGGTATTGCATAAAGCTGTCCGTTCTTTTTACCAAGCTCCCACATCTTTTCATTTTTTTCATTGATGTGCTTATAGTGATCGGGAGCTGCTTCCTTTACCGTTTCAATATCAATCGGCGCGATAATTCCCTGATTAACCAAAGGTTCCCAGTTTGAAATGTCGTTAATAAGCATTACGTCCGGAATATCCTTTGAGGCAAACATTGTGGCAAGCTTGTCATAATAGCTTG
>JAXEIW010000015.1:0-4022 GCA_034101885.1 Clostridia bacterium
AGGAAAAGGTAAAAATGAATGGGAGGCCGAAGAACTTATAAAAACAGCTCGTTCACTTCAGCCCGAAATTATTATAGACAACAGAACAGAAATAGAGCAAGATATTTTCACTCCCGAACAATATCAAGTTCTCAATTGGCCGAAGCACCCCGAAACAGGCGAGCTTGTTACATGGGAGGCTTGTCAGACCTTCTCCGGCTCATGGGGATATTTCCGTGACGAGCAAACATGGAAATCACCTAAAATGCTTATTGATATGTTAATTAATACCGTATGCCTGGGAGGTAATCTGCTTATGAATGTCGGACCTACCGCCCGGGGATATTTTGACAAAAGAGCAGTTAACGCTTTGAATGTTTATGCCGAATGGATGAAATATAATTCACGTTCCATTTACGGCTGTACTATGGCAGAACCGGAATTTTTAGACAATACTCCGAGGGGTACAAGATTAACTCAAAGTCAGGACGGAAAACGTCTTTACATACACCTTATGGAATATCCCTTTGCTTTTTTGGAAATGCACGGTATGGCAGGAAAAATAGAGTATGCTCAATTCCTTCATGACGCAAGCGAGATATTATTTACAGAAAAAAGTCCGAACCATTTCAGTGAAGGCCGTACACAGTCGGATGACTTAGTAGTTTTTAGCTTGCCGCCCGTAAAGCCGGATGTTATAGATCCCGTTATTGAGGTATTCTTAAAATAATTTGATATTTTTTGGTTAAAACAAAAAAGTGGGGAGTGTAGTATGTCGGATAATTTGATTATTACCGACTGTATACACTCCCTTTAAAATAAGCTTAATTACATGGCTTTTAATTTTTCCTTATCCTTTTCGGAAGAATTTTTACTTATTTCTTTCAAATTGTTTATCTGAATAGGAACGGAATAAATATCGCTGTACGATTCCGCTTCTTCGATGTTTGTGGGTGGAATCTGTATTAATCCCGTACATTCCGTAGCAGAAGCTATGGTATTGAAATCATCTAAAATATCATATGAATAAGTTTTTTTATTTTCCATTTTAATCCCCCATTTTGCCGTCTGTTATAAATTGAGCGTAAATATACAGATATATCGGCTTTTTTTAATTTATCGGATAACAGCACTTTATCTATGCTAACTGTGTAAAATCTTCGATTTTACATGAAAAATTTTGACAATAGTCATAATTTTTCTAAATGCGATTGAAAATCGCATTTATTCAGTGAGCATTATATATCTGCATTAATAGTTTTTCTTAAAATCACATAATAAAAACACGGTAAAATAAGATATTAAAGTATAAGTTTATTAAATTTTAAAATTAAAATAATATAAAACAAACCAACCGTCCTAAAATCAAGACGGTTGGCAGGGCAGTATTTTATATGTAAAATTTTCCTGCAAATTTTTAAATATACCGTAAAAAATTATTTAAAATTTTTCGGTTATTTAATTCATCTTAAAAATTGATTTCATAATACCTGCCAGACACTTAGGCATTTTCATTACAACAATTTTCATAACAATCCTCCATTTCTCCGTCTTACGGCGGCATAAAAACCAATATCGTCTGCCGTTACCATCTGAAAAGACAGCAATATCCCATTAAAAGGATTAATACAGCTTCTATTACGGCAACGGCGCAAATAGGTAATATCATACCGGCAACAACTCCGACGCAAAATGTCAAAGCAGCCAGACCAACCGCTTTACAGCCGAGCATAATCATTGCTGTCACCTCTTTTCTTGTTTGACTTCTTGATATATAATATTCAAACAGAGAAAAAGTGTGAAAGTATAAAAAGGTTTATGGAATGAAGTATGCGTTATTTGTATTTTTCCGTTAAAGTTTATTTGTTATACTTTCAATTTCTTCAAGCTCGGAAATTTCAAAATCGGGAATAAATGTTGTTGAATTTTTTTCATGTTTATGATTGAACCATATTGTTTTGATTCCGGCATTAATTCCGCCTCTTATATCGGAAGATATACTGTCACCGACTATTAATGTTTCCTCTTTTGAAAAATCGGGAATTGTTGAAAAGCATTTTTCAAAAAATTCTTTTTGAGGTTTTTCATAACCTGTAATTTCCGATATAAATATGTCGTTAGTATATCTGCTTATTCCTGATCTTTTTATTCTCTCGTTTTGGACTGCCGCAGTTCCGTTTGTAACTATGTATAATCTGAAGCGTAATGAAAGCCTTTTTAAAACCTCCTCCGCTCCGGGCATAAAACGAAAAAAGGTTCCCAGCGCATTTTCGTAATAATCGGCGGCAGCCTCTGCGGAACATTCTTTTATATTCATCTCATCAAAAAGAATAATGTATCTTTTTATCTTCAGCTCGTCGCGGGTTATTTTTCCTTGTTCAAGCAGCTTCCATTGAGAAAGATTTATTTCGCTGTATCGTGATAAAATTCTTTCCTCGGGTTTTATATTAAAATGTATAAGCGTTTTTGAAAGAGCGTTTTTCTCTGACCAAAGAAAGTCAAATATTGTGTCGTCTAAGTCAAATAATATATTTTTTATCATAATAATCCTCATTCCGTTGCCTTGCGGCAGAATAAATCACAATGTGTAAAATAAGCTGTCTAATTATTTATAAATATATAATACCATAAATACATTTATTTTTCAATAAAATCACATAGATTTTGTTTGTAAATATTGTTTATAGAAATTATGAGAAAAGAATTAAAAATGTTGAAATTTAACAAAGTGTGTGAAATACTATTGACTTTAGTATGATAAAGTGTTATAGTGATAAAGTATTAAAAATTAATTGACGGCTTTGGAAATTATTCTAAAGCTTTCAAAAATCGAAAGGAAAGATAAATCATGAAAAAATTTTTATCATTATCACTTGCCGCAATTATGCTGGCAGCAGCCATGTCAGGCTGCGGAAATAACAGCGGCACAAAAGAACAGACTACAGACAATACGGAGGACAAGTCGGATTTTGCACAGGTACAGGAGGCAGGTAAATTAGTAGTCGGTATAACACTGTTTGCACCTATGAATTATTACAATGACAGCAACGAGCTTATTGGATTTGACACAGACCTT
This sequence comes from Clostridia bacterium, assembly GCA_034101885.1. Taxonomy (GTDB): domain Bacteria; phylum Bacillota; class Clostridia; order UBA1381; family UBA1381; genus RGIG1988. Next base: position 3,056 of record JAXEIW010000015.1, read on the forward strand.
GCAAAGGCTGTCGGAGAAAAACTTGGCATTGATGTTGAGTTTACCGAAATTAACTGGGATACGAAAGAAATTGAATTAAATTCGAGAAATATAGATTGTATCTGGAACGGTATGTGCATAACAGAGGAAAGAAAACAAAATATGAGTATTTCCAATCCGTACTTAAAGAACAGTCAGGCTATGGTTATGAAAGCCGATAAGGCAGAAGCGCTTGCAAAGGATCCGAGCGGAGCTACCGTTGTTGCCGAACAGGGTTCAACAGGTGAGGGAAAAATCAATGGTTCGATTGAGGATGATGATACTGTAGTGGTATCGGCAAAAGAATTTTTCGCAAATTCAACTTATGTTTCGGCCGATTCAATGGCTAAGGCTCTGATGGAGGTTGCGGCAGGTACCGCAGATGTTGCATTGGTTGACAGCGTATGTGCATACGGAATGGTAGGCGAGGGAACAGATTACCCTGACTTGGTTGTAAATACCGATAATAACTTCGGTGATCAGCAGTATGGTATTGCTTTCAGAAAGGGAAGCGATATTACTGAAAAGGTAAACCAAGCAATTGATGAGCTTACCGAAGACGGAACAGTTGCGGAAATTGCAGAAAGATATAAATTAACAGATATGTTAATTAAATAATCAAAAATTTTAAAGGGCATACTCCGCTGTATTATATAGCGGAGTATATTTACGTTACGGTTTATTATATTAATGACTGCGATTGAAAATCGCATTTATTCAGTGAGCATTATATTATGATGTGGCAGAATGGAGGATTAATGTGAAAAATAAGCGGCGCATCTCATCTCGAAAGCCTGCCTTGAAGTATACACATACGTCGGCGGCAGTCTTTCGAGCGACCTGCTTGCTTCTTTTTCACATTAGATTTGTTCCGCCGTGTGGCGGCAGAATGGAGGATTATTATGCAGCAAAGATTTTACCCTGCTTATACTATAGGAGAAGACGCTTT
>JAXEIW010000016.1:0-2303 GCA_034101885.1 Clostridia bacterium
TGAACCGTTCAATTCATCATGCAATTCATCAACAACATATTCCACTTCTTCTTTATTAAGCAGATAATCATTTGCCAAATTCGTAAACCTATCATTAATAATTCCAACCATTTCATCAGCGTCATCTTCTATAAAGTGGTCTAAAACAGTATTACTAACCTTTGAAGCTGCTGCTCCACTTACAAAAGAACCTATAAGTCCGCCTACAATCGGGATTGGTATAAGTGCTTGACCTGCAATAAATCCAGCTGTTCCTGCTGCAACTGATGTTGTGGTGTTGGCAATGTTTTTAAACAGCTGTTTTCCTGATATTCGTCCTCTGAATATATTCACTACATCAGCTGTTGACATTACCGCAACGGTAACTCCGCTTGTAATAACGTTTCCTCTCAACAATTTGGCGGCACTTTTCATAGCAGCAGCACCGTATATGTTAGCCGCATTTCCACGAAACGCATTTATCAGCACAGCAGAAGCCTTTGGACCCATTGCTCGTGCTATAGCTTCTGAACTGCCAACCAACGCACTGTTTAAACCCGCTTTTGACAACTGACTCGTAAACAATGTTGTTGCAAAAGCCATACCACCCATTTTCAAGCCTGTAAATGAAGCAGTTTTTATAGCAGTATCAAAATCTTCACCTTGCCATATAGAAACAGCAAAGGTTAGTGCAGTGCTAAGACCGAAAGAAACAGCTCCTACAACAGCACCGTTAACTGAATCATATACAATAGATTCTACAGTTCCTGCTTTTGCAATGTTAACCGCCTGTGCATAAGTGAAATGTCCTTTTATTACGATGTTTTTTGCTTCGGCTGGGTCAGAAACACCCGGGACTTCTCCTCTTTTTATTCGTTCCTCCATTGCTTTAACGGCGGCATCATACTTATCGGACGGAACTTCTATTTTCATAGGCTTTGTACCGTTATTAATAGTATATTTCATTTTGCCGTTTTCAAAACATTCTGCAATGCATTTTCCGCCTGTTTTGCAATACTTGGTCTGAATTTCCACACCGTTTACAATTCTGTCGGCACCGTTCTTGATGTTTGAGTCACCAACTATTTGAGCATTTTTGCCTGATAATTTGTCCACTAAATTATTTGCACGTTCAGCAGCAAAACCATGACCTCGAACGGCACTGAATTTTTCTTCATCAAACAGCTTATTTACTATTTTATAATTTCCTGCTGTTGTTGACACGGTTTTAATTGCGTCTTTTTCAATTCTTGGTACAGAATCATTTTGCATATCAATGGTTATATAATCTTCTTTGCTATCAACGGAAACGTTATTTTCTGTCTGTTTGAGATTTTTTATACCGATTAGTTCATCAATACAATTTTTCAAAGCCGACTTGTCAATCAGTGATGATTTTATTTTTTTATTAGAACCATCATTCAACTCTATTTTTAACACATCATCACTATCATTTATATGCACCACACTAACTGATTTTATTTCTTCATATTTACATTTAATCGCATTTGACAAAACATCCTTATAGTATACTGCATTCGACGTAAAGAACAAGCATTCCTTGCCGTTTTTATTTATTGTAAAATCATAAAAGGCACAAATATCAGATTTGCTGAGTGTTTCCGAAAATACTGTACATACATTGCTTATTTGTGTATCGGTAAGCAGAGTTCCGCAACAGCTTTTAAATATTTTACTTATCTTTCCGTTATATGTATCAATTGTGTTTTTCATCAGTAACACTCTTTTCATATTCCCATACGCTCAAGTAAAGCTTTTCTTTTTTCTTCAAATTCTTCATCTGTAATTAAGCCTATTGTCTTGAGCTTGACTAATTTTTCAACTTGCTTTTGTATGTCAGCTTCAATTGCTTTTTCTTTTTCATCTTCCGCTATAATTTCATCTATATATTGACTTATTGCATCTGTCTGCTGGCAACTATAGAATGCGTTGGGCCAAGAAATATTACCAAAATACCATCTATAACCATGGCTTCTCGTTTCAAATTTCATTTTTCGTATGTCCGTAAATTCGCTTTTCTCAACAATTTTATTCTCGTATAGTAAACGTAAACCAAAACAATAATCTCTGGTAACAACATTTATTACATTGTTTGATGAACAAGAACAAGGATAAACAACGCTTAATATTTTTCTTCTTTTCACTGTTTTCTTTAGTGTATCATATAGAATAACACTTATATGACGTTTAACACCCTCATCCATTTCATCCTCTGAAATAGTAAAATTTTTTCCCGCTATATGATTTAAATATTCCTTTAAATCTATATCTTCATAAAAATCCTTGTTTTTCACATCGTCAGT
>JAXEIW010000017.1:0-17336 GCA_034101885.1 Clostridia bacterium
GACATTTTAAATTTTCAATATGAAATTTAAACAAATTAAAACATATTTTTTATTTATATCTTACAAATTTCAAAATTATCTGCTATTTTACATTATATACATACGAATAGGGTGCTTGTGTTGCGTTGTTCCAAAAGAAAATTTTTGTATCAAGCCCTTCTTCGCCTTTATTAAATTGAACAAATCCTATACGGTCACAACTGCCCTTTGATTTGGATAAAGTTTTGCAAAAAACTCCGTCTTTAAAATATGACGTGTACATTTTCACATCATCTATATTATCGCACAGTGGACAAGCTACAAAGTAATCACTCGTTCCCATCTTAAAGTCATAAGAAAGAAGCATTCCCGGCGTTCTTAACTGCGGCGAATGAAAAACAACGTTATATATAGTAACCGTTTCACCATTGTTTGCACCTATGTCTGTATTAAAGTAAAATTCATTATCGGAATAACCGATTGTGAACGGGGAACTGTAGTTAAACATATATTTACTTTCAAATTCGGTATCGGTACACTCTGTCAGTGTTCCACCATAGACTTCCCAATCGCTTCTGTTATCAGCATGACCGCCATTGTTAATAAGAGTGTTGTCCGATACCAAAAAATTCCTATGTTTTGCTTCTTCCAATTCATAAGATTCTCCCGTTGACGGGTCACCGTAGATGGGATCATCATGGGTAACATCTATGTTGTACCACTTGTCGTCTATCTTAACTTGATTCCATATATGATAAGCTTTGTCAGATCTGCATAATCTGTTCTCTATTCCTATTCTGTTTAAAAGCTCAAGAAAGGCAATCGCATACCCTTGACAAACAGCCGTTTCCTTTACAAATATACCGTATGCATTGAAAGCCTCCCACTTTATATCAACATTTTCAGCTTCTGTACCGACATTTTCAGCTGCCTCACTGTCATAACTGCATCTTTTTACCATTTCATCATGAAGAAACAGAATCTTTTCAATTTCTCCCGAATACGGTTCTGACAATGCAAGGTATTCATTAATAACTTTATTCATATTCTCCCTTGCTTCATCGCTTTCCTCTTTTGTGGCAAATAAATATCTCGGTCTTAATGTTACAACCTTTTTACTTTCTTCATAATATGAGTAGTCATAACTTGATATTAACATTGCTTTCGGACATGTATAAACAACCGTAAAATATATGTCGCCTATGTTATCAAGATAAACATTATAAGAACTTACATCTATTTCTTCAACATGATTCATACACTGTCTTTCAATATATTCATATATAGTTTCACCGCTCGTGTTTGAAAACAGCCGCACCGGTTCTTCGACATCTTCTATTGCTTCTGCGGTGCATATCTCCGGTGATATACCGCCTGTTGGATATACAATATCATATTCCGGCTCTGAAACGGTAATTTCTTCATACTCCTCCGCAACAGCTGTCAAGCTTGAAAGCATTACAGACACCGACATTAAAAACAGCAATAATTTTTTCATTTAGTTCTCCATTCCGCCGCTCACTGCGGCACTTTAATAATATCAAGACAGATACAATATTTTCTTTCAGACTGTAATTATTTCGGCACAGGACGACGCTCCCAATTTCCACTCGACCGCAGTCATAATATCAATCTCTATTCCATATTTCTATTCTCATATTCAATTATACGACAAAATTCGTCAAATGTAAAGCCTTTTATTAAAAATCACAGTGCAGATTGTTCAGAATAAATCTTTTACCTCATCATACAAAGCCTCCGCCCATACCCGGCATCCTTCCTCTTCGGGATGTCCGCCGAACTTTGCCATCTGCGGCTGTTCGGGACTTTTGCAAAGACAAGGCACATTATCAAAAACCATCTCAACCTTTTCCTTTAAAACGGTTTTAATATATGTATTGATATTTTTCCATATTTTTGTATTTTCTTCCGAATAATCAAAGGGCGGAACGGTCTGCAAAATAATCCTCTTTCCGTTTTTCGAGAGAATGTCAACAATAGTCGTCAGATTTTTTTTGATTTGTTCCTCGGAAAAACCCTGAAATATATCATTAACTCCGTAGCAGACAAATATTATGTCATTCTGCTTTGCTTTGTAAAGCCATGCTCCGTCCGATGCCGCGTCGTCAGCTCTGCCGTAACCCAGTCCCAAATTCCAAAAAGCATATTCACTTCCGATTTTTTCCGAAAGCCTTGCGTTCCAATGTTGATAGGAATTTGCTTTTGTTCCGATTCCCTGAGTAATAGAATCACCGATATATGCAACTCTTGCCTTGACCTTTCTGTCACATCCCACCATTGCCGCAAAAGGCATATATTTTGAATATTTCCACCCGTCATTCTCCTTAATAAAAACAGGCAAAAGCGATTCATCATGATTAGGTATCATTTTTCCCGAAAACGTTATTTCAAGACAAAGATACTCGTCCTTTTCAAAATTCAGCTTTATTGGATCGGAAGAAAAAAACTCTCCCGGCATAACCTTCTTTGAGCTTTTGCCGTCAAAGGTTATCTCCCTAAAATCGGATACCGCTATATCAACATTCAAGTCCTCGCCCTCGTCGCCTACGGTCATTTCGGAAACATCCTTATCAGAATTAATCTTTGCGCATTTTCCTATTCTTGCGCCTGTTATTTCCCAATCCTCACAAATAAGATTTTTGTGACTTACCGCACCGTCGGAAAAGGTGCTGTCAATAATATTGGAAAAAAGAATTGAATAGTTGTATTCTCCTCCCGCCGATATTTTGTAAAAAATCCGTCCTGTACGTATTTCACCCTCACGCATATTAAAATACAATTGGTTTCCGCCTCCGGCATAGGTATTCGATGTGTATTGTTCAAAATATTTCATTAAAATTTCTCCTTTTTCTGCCCTGATAATAGCATTTTAATAATAAATATTATTTCATATTAACATAACTGCACACCCAATCCTGTGAATTCAAAATTAAGGTGTGCAGATTTTTTCTGATAATTATTTTGTAAGCTTTGCAACGCAGTCGGCGCAGATTCCGTCAAAGCCCGGAACAGTGCCTACGGTTTCCGAATGAACCCAGCAGCGTCCGCATTTTTCATTTTTGTCAGCTTCAACCTTTACCTTTACAACCTCTCCGTCTGCCGCGGTATCGTCCGCTTCCTGTATATCCTTTATGAAAGCCTTTGAAGTGATAAATATTTCCGCAAGATCCTTTTCGCCTACGTTCTTAAGCAAATCAAGCATTTCTCCCTTTGCATAAACGGTAACGTCGGCATCAAGAGATTTTCCTATAATCTTTTCGTTTCTTGCAGGCTCAAGCGCTTTATTAACATCGTTTCTGACATCAATAAGCTTGTTCCATTTTTCTTCAAGCTCCTTGTTTTCGAACTTTTCACAAGCCTTAGGAATGTCGTTAAGCATTACGCTGACTGTGTCCTCTCCCTCAACGTGAGGCATATATTTCCATATTTCCTCGCAGGTATAAGCCAAAACAGGTGCAAGCATTCTTACCATTGCGCTCAAAATATTGTACATTGCCGACTGTGCGCTTCTTCTTTCAAAGCTGTCCGGCTTTTCGGTGTACAATCTTGATTTTAATACATCAAGATAGAAATTACTCATATCCACAATGCAGAAATTCAGCGTTACGCCGTAAATGGTATGGAACTCATAGGCTTCATAAGATGCCGTAAGCTTTTTAACAAGCTCGTTCATCTTCATCATTGCCCACTTGTCGATTTCCATCATATCTTCATATTTAACCATATCGGTATTCGGATTAAAGTCATTGATATTACTTAAAATATAGCGTGCTGTGTTTCTTATCTTTCTGTAACCCTCGGACAGCTGTTTCAATGCCTCCTGCGACATCCTCATGTCTGTTCTGTAGTCTGCCGAGATAACCCACAAACGCAGAACATCGGCACCGAACTTGTTTACAACCTCCATAGGCGAAATTGCGTTGCCCTTTGACTTGGACATTTTCTTTCCTTCGCCGTCCTGAATCATACCGTGTGTTATTACCGTATTATAAGGCGCTTTGCCGGTTGTGGCAACACTTGTAAGCAGTGATGACTGGAACCAGCCTCTGTATTGGTCGTTGCCCTCAAGATACATATCGGGCGGATAGGACAAATCATCTCTTTCTCCGCATACTGCCGCATGAGATGAGCCCGAATCGAACCATACGTCCATAATATCCTTTTCCTTAGTGAAGGTTGTTCCGCCGCATTCGCACTTTGTACCCTCAGGTAAAATGTCCTTGGCATCGGTATCCCACCATCTGTTTACGCCCTTTTCTCTGAACAGCTTTGCAACTGCGGCAATGGTATCCTTATTAATAAGCTCCTTTCCGCAGTCGGCACAATAGAATATAGGAATAGGAACGCCCCATGTTCTCTGTCTTGAAATACACCAGTCGCTTCTGTCAACAACCATGCTTGTGATTCTGTCCTCGCCCCACTGGGGTATCCATTTAACCTTTTTAATCTCCTCAACCGCTTTGTCCTTGAGAGCGTCAACCGACGCAAACCATTGGTCTGCCGCTCTGAATATTATCGGGCTGTCGCATCTCCAGCAGTGGGGATATTGGTGTATAATCTCCTCAATTGCAAGCAAGCTGTTTGTTTCCTTCAGCTTTTCTATTATCTTTTCGTTTGACTTTTCATAATACATTCCGGCAAATTCTCCGGCAAGCTCGTTTAAGTGTCCCTTTGTGTCAACAGGCACAAGTATTTCAAGCTGCGGATATTTGCAGCATACAACATAGTCCTCCGCACCATGTCCGGGCGCTGTATGTACGCATCCCGTACCTGCGTCAAGAGTAACGTGGTCGCCTACTATTACAAGGGATTCTCTGTCGATAAACGGGTGCTGACAGGTTATCAGCTCCAAGTCACTTCCCTTGAATCTCTTTACAATTTCATAGCTTCCGATAATTCCGGCAGCTTTCATGACATTATCTATAAGCTCGGTTGCAAGTACATATATCTCTCCGTTTTCAAGCCTTACAAGGGAATACTCGAAATCGGGATTTAAGCATATTGCAACGTTTCCGGGCAAAGTCCATGTGGTTGTTGTCCAGATAACAAAATACACGTTTTCAAGTCCGTCAAACAAACCTTTGTCGTCCTTTACCGCAAACTTAACGTAAATTGAGTTTGTCTTGTCCTCCGCATACTCGATTTCCGCTTCGGCAAGCGCCGTTTCACAGCTTGGACACCAATATACCGGCTTCAAGCCTTTATATATCAATCCTTTTTCGGCCATTTCTCCGAATATCTCTATCTGTTTTGCGACAAAATCGTTTGTCAGTGTAAGATACGGGTTGTCCCAGTCGCCTATTACACCCAAACGCTTGAACTGCGTCTTTTGGTTCTCAACGTGCATTCTCGCAAACTTCTCGCACTCCTCGCAGAACTTTACGGGTCCCGCTTCATGTCTGTTAAGTCCCAGCTTCTTTATTGCCTGCATCTCTATGGGCAGACCGTGAGTGTCCCAACCCGGAACGTACGGTGCATAATAACCCTGCAAATTCTTATATCTTACTATTATGTCCTTTAATATCTTGTTAAGCGCATGTCCCATGTGCAAATCACCGTTGGCATAAGGCGGTCCGTCATGCAATATAAAGGACTTATGTTCCTTATTCTTCTTCTTCAGTCTGTTGTATAAATCTATGTCCTCCCAGTATTTTAAGATTTCCGGCTCCCTCTGCGGAAGATTTCCGCGCATGGGAAATTCAGTGGAAGGTAAATTAACCGATTTTGTGTAATCTTGCTTTTCGCACATCTCTTTTTTTCCTTTCTTTCTTCGTTTTTATTGTGGCCGCTGCGCGGAAAATGCTCCGAACTTTGACCGTTAACTCGCCTTTTAACGAGATATTTACATGATAAATAATTTAAATGGGGTTGTATTTTTAAATAGCACCAAAATTTGAAAACACCTGCGCTTGCGAAGCAAGCATCAAAAGTTTTACTCGATTTTTTTCAAAAAATCGCAGGTTCAAAGGACAGCGTCCTTTGTCGCTTCCGCAGAAGCGAAATCCCCCTGCGGCGAAAGCCGCCCCTCTGCGAAGCAGAGAATAAAAAGTTTTACTCGATTTTTTTCAAAAAATCGCAGATTCAAAGGACAGCGTCCTTTGTCGCTTCCGCAGAAGCGAAATCCCCCCTGCGGCGAAAGCCGCCCCTCTGCGAAGCAGAGAATAAAAAGTTTTACTCGATTTTTTTCAAAAAATCGCAGGTTCAAAGGACAGCGTCCTTTGTCGCTTCCGCAGAAGCGAAATCCCCTGCGGCGAAAGCCGCCCCTCTGCGAAGCAGAGAATAAAAAGTTTTACTCGATTTTTTTCAAAATAAGTGAGTGCCAAAATCTGTGATTTTGCAGCACGAACTTATGCAAACTAAGTAAGTGTCAAAATTTTCAATTTTGCTACACGAACTTAGGTTTGCTAATCGCAGATTCAAAAGGCAGCGCCTTTTGTCGCTTCCGCAGAAGCGAAATCCCCTCTCAGTATAACTTCAATAAACTAATAACCTTGTCATTATTCCTTATGTCCGCAGATTTTATCGATAGAGTGCAATTCCTCTGAGCTGAATGATATATTTTCAATTGCTTTTATATCGTCAAGTATCTGTGTCGGCTTTGACGCGCCTATCAACACGCTTGTTACCGAATCGTCCTTCAAAACCCATGAAAGAGCCATCTGTGCAAGAGTTTGACCTCTCTGCTTTGCTATAACGTTTAATGATCTTATCTTTGACAGCTTACTTTCCGTCAAGGACTCCTCCTTAAGGTAACGTCCGTCTTTGCGTATTCTGCTATCCTCGGGAATACCCTCAAGATAACGGTCTGTGAGCAGTCCCTGTTCCAACGGGCTGAACGCTATAATTCCCTTGCCTTCTCTTTTGGCACTGTCTTTAAGTCCGTTTCTCTCAATGGTTCTGTCAAGTATTGAGTATCTGTTCTGATTTATAATGTACGGACAGTGCAGCTCGTCAAGAATCTTTGTTGCGCGCACCATTGTCGCACCGTCATAATTTGAAATTCCGGCATATAACGCCTTTCCGCTTTTTACCGCTGTGTCAAGAGCGCCCATGCTTTCCTCAAGCTCGGTTTCGGGATCCATGCAGTGATGATAGAAAATGTCCACATAATCAAGTCCCATTCTCGTAAGACTTTGGTCAAGGCTTGAAAGCAAATATTTCCGGCTTCCGCCCCGCCCGTAAGGTCCCTGCCACATATCATAGCCCGCCTTGGTGCTTATTATCATTTCGTCACGGTATGCGGTAAAATTCTCCCTGAACAGCTTTCCGAAATTCTTTTCGGCACTTCCGTATTCGGGACCGTAATTGTTTGCAAGGTCAAAATGCGTTATCCCGTTGTCAAAAGCGGTAAAACACATATGACGCATATTTTCGTAGATTCCCGTGTCTCCGAAATTGTGCCAAAGTCCGAGTGATACTGCCGGCAGCTTTAAGCCGCTTTTTCCGCAGCGTCGATATTTCATGCTGTCATATCTTTCTTCCGATGCATGGTACATAATACTATCCTCCGTTTTGAAAACTTCTTGTTTTAATTGAAGTAGGGATACCCATATTCTTACAATATCGATATCCCTATTATTTTACTCTATTTTGTCTAACATTTCAAGCATTCCTGCACAAAAACTTTTCATTTTTGTTTTATATGCCTCAATTTCACTTTTTATATGTGCCAATTCCTGTGATTTATCTCTTGCTTCAAGCTCAACCTGGCGGTATACGTCGCCTGCCTTGGTTTCCGCCTCCTGCAAAATATTCTTTGCCTTTTCGCTTGCGTTCTTTTTCATATCCTCAGCGGTGTTCTGAGCATAAAGCAATGCGTTTCTTAAAGATGTTTCAAGGCTTTTGTATTCCTCGATGGACTTTGACAGCATAAGAACCTTGTCCTTAAGCTCCTTGTTTTCTCTGTAAAGCTTTTCATAATCAGCTCCTACCAAGTCCAAAAAATCGTCTACCTCATCGGCATTGTAGCCTCTCATCTTTACTCCGAAATCCTGTTTTTGAATATCAAGTGGCGTTAACATTGAATTATCCTCCTAAATATATTTTTTTACTGTTATGTGAATCCTGTCACTTCTTGTTTTTGAACCTGCCGCTTCGAATATAAATCTTCCGAAGCCACGCACCGAAATAACATTTCCGGGGCTTAACATATAGTCGGTGGCTGTAATGGGCAAATGGTTTACACTTACCTTTTCGGCACGAATAAGAGAAGCCGAATTGTTTCTTGAAACATTAAGCATTGCAGCCACTACGGCATCGAGCCGTTGTGAGGCGCATACCGTATTTATTATTTCAAACTTCGGCTCAGGCGGCGTTATATTTGTAAAGTCTTTTATCTTTACATTTACACCCACATTTGCAATCTTTTCTATATTATCGGCAACAAATTCAGAAATATCCGCAAGCAGATAAACAAAACCGTTGCCGTCCTTTGTGAATATATCCCCAACATTTGTTCGGTCAATTCCCAGTGAAAGAACCGTTCCCAGATAATCTCTGTGGGAAAGCTCTTTTGAGTATTTTTTCGTTATCTCCAAAACCCTTATGGGAAAATGTTTTTCGTCAAATTCCATCCATTCGGGAAAAACCCCGAACAACTTGCGCTGCGAATCGGAGTATCCTCCGAAAAATCCCGAATTATAGCCGACGGGATTTCCAATATTTTTCTTTACAAGCTCCTGTTCGGCTTCATTTAAAAACTTTGAAAATTTCGGCGACTGATATTTGTCGCACAGTCTGAACAAATCCTCAATTTTTGCCATAAGTATGTCCGATGCCATTTTCCCTCCGAAAATCTATTTGAATTTATTAAAGGCGCTGTTGCATTAAAAAGTACATAGGGGCTGCTTGATTTTAGATGCAGAACGGACAAAACACACCCGACGGTGTACTTTTTGTACTCCGAGCAGTGTGTTCTGTTCGCAGACGTATGGTTTTATACCATACGTCGGTCTGCGCTAAAAGCAACAGCCCCTTGATTGCACAGATTATTCAGAGCGTATATTAAAACATACTCCACTGAAAGTTTTCACCGTTTTCTTCAAGTACCTCACCCAAAATATCTACATTTTCGGGTGTTGCAACAAAAATTCCGCCTGCAACCTTCTGCATATTACCGTTCAGTCCGTAAACCGTACCGGCAATAAAGTCTACAACTCTTCTTGCCTCGTCGGTGTCAAGACCGCCTACGTTAATTACAACCGGACGTCTTGATTTCAATTCATCCGCAACGTGGGTTGAGTCATTAAAGCATTTTGGCTTTAAAACAACAATCTTGGTCTGTGAAGCGTGGCCGTTCATAGGAATAACCTTTTGTTTCTTTGTAACTGTCGGCTTCGGCATTTCCCTTTCTTCCGGCTCATTATACATTTCTTCTGTTTCCTCATCTTCGTATTCGTCACCGAAACCTATAAAATTCTTTAATTTGTTAACGATAGCACTGTTGCCCATCATTTTTTCCTCCTAATTATAATTTCTCTCTCCGAAAATTGCTCTGCCTATTCTGACCATGTTTGATCCTTCTTCAATTGCCATTTCAAAATCTCCGCTCATACCCATAGACAGATAATCCATAGTAATATTATTATATTTTTTCTTTGATATGTCAATATAAATCCGTTTTATGTTAACAAAATGTAATCTGTTGGAAATATTACTGTCAACAATCGGCATTATTGTCATCAAACCGCAAACTTTGACATTTTTTAACTGCTCCGCATGATTTAACATTTCGTCTATTTCATCGGGAGAAATGCCGAATTTCGATTCTTCGCCGGAAATGTTTACCTGAATGAGAATTTTCATGACAACACCGTGCTTTTGCGCCTGTCGGTCTATTTCGTCCATAAGGTGAACGGAATCAACCGAATGAATCATCCATACCTTGTCTATTATATATTTTACCTTGTTCGTCTGCAAGTGACCTATAAGATGCCATCTTACCGGCTTGACCTTGTCATATTTTTCCATAATCTCCTGCACCTTGTTTTCGCCTATATCGGTTACTCCGCAGTCGATTGCCTCGTTTATCGCTTCGGGCGAATAGGTTTTGGTTACCGCCACCAAGGTTATCTCCTTTGGATCTCTGCCGCTTTTTTCTGCCGCCTTTGCGATTTTTGCCCTTATTCCCTCTAAATTTTCACTTATTTGTGACATTTTCTCACTTGCTCCCTTCAAAACTCAACTGACGTTTTTCAATTTATTGATTATTTTCAGTATTATCTTCATCGGTTTCTCTGCTGTTTTTCGCTTCGTCCTCCGCTGTACTTTCTTCCATGGTTTCCGATGCATTCTCAGCAGTACCTTCTTCGATTTTTTCCTGTGTGCCGTCACCGACAACACCGTTTTCATTTGTCTTGGATTTTTCACCGAGTATAATCCTGTCACCTATTGAAAGAGTTCTTACCGCATTATCGGAGGGATAGATTATAACCGTCTGATTTTCGTTGTTGTTATATACCACATCACATTCGCAGAATATCTGTGATATACCGCTTGCGATAAGCACACCCTGCTTTCCGTCCATGTTTCGTATCGCATAAACAGGCACTTCAAAGCCGGTATAACTGTTTAGAATTATTTCTATGTTGTCGGAGCGTATTCCGTACACGCCCTCAAGAAATCTTTCGCTTTTCAAAACCGCAACGGCATTTTTGCCCTCTTCCTCCGATATGTGCTCAACCGTTGCCGACACCTCTGTCCCCGGCAGGCTTTCAAATCTTAACTTTACAGTTTGTTTCTTCTTTAAAAGCTTTGTATCGTCATTTTTTATCTTTACAACGGCATACCACATATGATTGTCAACAACCTTGCATATCTGCTCTCCGCTTGCCACCTCACGGTTTGTTTTCTGATTCTGACGTGCTTTTTTCAGTCCGTCAAATTCCGATGTGGTAAAATTCATAATATTATCAACGGTAAGTATTTCCTCAAGTCCGTCAACATTTTCCGAATACACTCCGGAAATTGTGGAATATATGTCGCTTTTGCTGCTGCCAAGACTCGCCTCAAGCGTCTGCTTTTGGGTTTTCAGTTCCTGAACGGTCACGGCATTTTCGTCCGATTCGGTATTATACATTGAATTTATTGTCATTTTATATTCCGGAATCTGCGAAACGTCATTTGTCAATGCGGCATTTATAATATCAGATTTTATCCTTTCAATAACGGTTTCCGATGAGGTACTGTCTGTAGTAAAGGTTTCCTTTTTTTTCTGTATGCCCTCAAGCTGATCAAGCTTTTTGTCAATGTTATTAAGCTCCTGTATTATTTCGCCGTTTTTGTCACCCTGATATACCGTAGCTATTATTCTGTCCTTTCCCACTCGCGCACCCTCGTCCACATAGCTGTATAAAACGCCGTTGTCCGATGATGTGTATACCGCCTCGGTCCTTGCGATAAACGCCTCCCCCGAAATTGTGTCCTCTCGCCGGATCATGTTCGCCGCTTCTGTTTCAACCGGAATTTTCAGATAGCGGTAGGAATAGAAAGCCACCGCACAAAAGGTTATTGTTAAAATTACGGCTATTCCTCGTCTTTTCATATTTATGACCATTAACTCCTTTTTCAAAATAAAGTTTGAAAGAAAAACTTATATTTCGCTGTCATCCTCATACACGTCTGCAAGCATAAGATTTATCATATCCCACACCGATATTTTACCCTCGTCGTCCTTTGTGGAAAAGGGTACAAGTATATCGTTTTCGTCAAGCTCCAGTTTTTCGCATATCATTGTAAGGTTAGGCTCTATTTCACTTTTTTTCAGTTTATCTGTTTTGGTTGCGATGACAATAACACCGCTGTCGTCAAAGGATTTTATCCAATTTATCATGGTAATGTCATCTTTTGACGGTGCGTGGCGTGAATCTACCAAAAGGACTGTTTTTATAAGTTCCTCCCTATCACGCAAATAGTTATCTATCATACTGCCCCACTTTTTTATCTCGCTCTGTGACCTCTGGGCATAGCCGTAGCCGGGAAGATCTACAAGGTGGACGGTGTCGTCTACGTTATAAAAGTTTATCGTCACCGTTTTGCCCGGCGTCTGCGACACCCTCGCCAATGATTTTCTGTTGAGCAGTTTATTTATAAGCGATGATTTGCCTACGTTTGATCTTCCCACAAAGGCAATCTCGGGAATGTTCATGTCGGGATACTGCTTTTCGCTTACAGCCGACGTCGTTAGTTTTACGTTGTGTATATTCATACTGTTCTCCTATTGGTTTTTTCTTGGGCGCTGCCCAAACCCGGCAGCTTTTTTGGTTTTTCTTGGGCGCTGCCCAAACCCGGCAGCTTTTTGAAAAAAGCTGCGCAAAAACTTTTTATGCGCAACAGCGTTGCTGTTGCTTTTGGGGTTAAATATAACACTTTGCTCCGAAACAAGTATTATTTCAGAAAAATATTGATGTGTGTACTTCAAGACCCAAAAAAGGACCATATGCGCCGCATATTATGCTTATCACCTGAGTGAGTTTGCTAAGACCGTTTCCATATTCTTTACGGGGATGAAGTTTATTTCACTGCGTACATCCTCCGGTATTTCCTCTATATCATTAACATTTTTATCGGGAATAATAACTGTTTTTATTCCGGCTCTGTATGCTGCCAAGGATTTTTCTCTCAAGCCGCCGATAGGAAGCACGTTACCTCTCAAGGTAATCTCGCCCGTCATAGCCACGTCACATTTAACCGGTTTATTGCAAAGAGCGGAAGCGACTGCGGTAGCTATTGTAATACCTGCCGACGGACCGTCCTTAGGCACTGCGCCCTCTGGGACATGGATATGAATATCCTTTGTTTTATAGAAGGTTTTATCTATATTCAATTCATCGGAACGTGAGCGAATATAGCTTACAGCGGTCATGCATGATTCCTTCATAACATCGCCCAAATTTCCCGTAAGCTCGATTTTACCGCTGCCCTCCATAACATTAACCTCCACCGACAGGGTATCGCCTCCGACGCTTGTCCAAGCAAGACCTCTGACCGTTCCGACCTCGTCCTCCTCGTTCATCATATTAACATCATAGATATGCTTTCCGAGATATTCGGTAAGATTTTTAGAGGTTATTTTTGTATTCTTTTTCTCATCGGAAATAACAGACTTTGCTATTTTTCTCATCAGCTCCGAAATTTTTCGCTCAAGTCCTCTGACGCCGGCTTCTCTTGTATAATAGTTAATAATATCTCTTACGGCATCATCGGCAACGCTGACCTTTTTACCCTTAAGTCCGTTTTTCGCAATGCATTTTTTAACAAGATACCTTTTTGCTATTTCGAATTTTTCGGGATTTGTATAGCCGGGTATTTCAATAAGCTCCACTCTGTCCAAAAGCGGAAGCGGAATATTATTAATGTTATTTGCGGTTGCGATAAAAATAACCTGTGACAAGTCAAAGGGTATTTCCACATAATTATCTCTGAAGGTACTGTTTTGTTCGAAGTCAAGTACCTCAAGAAGCGCCGAAGTCGGATCGCCTTTATAATCGCTGCCAATTTTATCTATTTCGTCAAGGAGAATGACAGGATTTTTTGTGCCTGCCTGTTTAACCGCATCTATTATTCTTCCCGGCATCGAGCCGATATATGTTTTTCTGTGACCTCTTATTTCCGCCTCATCATGTAAACCGCCGAGAGAAATTCTTACAAATTTTCTTCCGAGAGCCTTTGCGATTGATGACGCAATTGATGTTTTGCCCGTTCCGGGAGGTCCCGAAAGGCACAAAACCGTTCCGTCGCCGCCGTTTGTAAGGCTGTGAACGGACAAAAATTCCAAAATTCTTTCTTTAACCTTTTCGAGTCCGTAATGATCCTTATTAAGGATTTCCTCCGCCGCTTTTATGTTTGCGCGATCCTTGCTCTGCGTTTGCCACGGAAGTGCCAAAACGTTGTCAAGATATGACCTTATAACAGTCCCCTCAGGAGAGCCGACGGGTATTTTTTTAATCTTTTCCGCATCTGCCAAAAGCCGGTTTTCCGTTTCCTCAGGGAATCTGCATTTTTTTATTTTTAATTTATACTGAATAATCTCATCATGGGAGTCATCCATGTCACCAAGCTCATTTTCGATTACCTTCAGCTCCTCACGAAGATAATATTCTCGCTGATTTTCGTCAATCTTCTTTTTGACCTCTTCCTTAATTTCCTGTTGCAGCGTCAAAATGTCGATTTCATTTTTTATCGCCTCAACAATCATTTCAAGTCGTTTGTAAAGATCGTTTTCCTCAAGAATTTCCTGCTTCACATAGTACTCGCACGCTACTTTTGTCATAATATTATATGCATATTTTCCTATTTCCTCCGCTTTCATATCTATAGGAACGGAAGGCTCGCTGATTCTTTTGGGTGTCAATATGTATATGGAATACATTTCCTTTAATGTACGCATATACGCCGTATTCAGCGCAGGGTTATCGGCTTTTTTCTCCTCAATTGTCGTAAATTCAGCAATAATATACGGACTTCTCTCAACAATATAATCTATCTTTGCACGGGAAATCACCTCTACCATAATTCTTGAAATTTGGTTTGTGATTTTCCCGTACTGAACTATCTTTGCAACGCATCCGACATGAAACAGATCCGCTTCTTCCGTGTTTTCCTGGAAAAGATAGCGCTGCGTCACAAGAAAAATTTTTCCGTCGGTTTTCAGTGCTTTGTCAATTGCCGCTTTACTTGTTTTCCTCTCTATATCAAAGCTTACCGTTGTCCCCGGAAATACCACTATATCTCTAAGTGCCACTGTAGGCATGACAAATGTTTCCTTCAAATTTATACTCAATTCCTTTCTGCATAGTTTTATCCATTTTATTATATTATATATCAAAATAATTTATTTTTCAACACATTTTGTTATTTTTTTCACACAAATTTTTCTTTTTCTTCAGATTATATTATAAATACATTCTTTAGCGTTTTTATTTTATATATTTTTTTATTTCTTCAATAAAACGGCGCAAATTTTCCAAAAAATTCTTTCGTCATTTTTAACAAAATTTTTTCAGTATAAGTGAAAAGCAATATAAATTTCCCTCTGTTTTTTGATAATAAATTTACAATCAGCCCCGAAAAAGTGCCGATTTGCTTTTGTCATACTGCACAATTTTTCAATTAAATAACCGTCATTTATATGCATAATAGGTGTGGATAAGGTGTGGATAATATGTGGATAATATGTGGATAAGTGTCATTTTGGCGTGGATAACCTGTGAATAAGGTGTGGAAATCCCTATTTAACCGTAATATATAATATACTTGTATTATAAACTATCTATTATTATTTTATATAATTGACATTATATAAAACTACTACGAGGTACGAACGAACCATTTTCACGCGAGAACCTGCCTACCCTCCTTTTTTCCTCAAAGGGGCTGTGAGAACCCTTGGTTAAAATTCCCATACCGCAAACAGTTCAAAAAAAATTATTTTGCGTAATGCTATTGACAAAAGAGCAAATTTGTGGTATAATACAATCATCAAAGCAACACGGACGGCTTACGGGTGAGAGCCGACAGTTACCGCATAGAACGTTTGATGCGGTACAAGCAATGCTTTGATGATTTGCGGTAAAACACAATTGCATATTTTTTTGTAATATCTGTTGCACAAAGCAACTAACTGTTTACTGCGGTTATACATAACCGATAAAATAAAACCGCCAAAAAACTCCCTTACCTTTTACCTCCTGTATCGGAAATGAGCTTTGATACCTCCCACAATGCCGACACTCCTATAACATTTAAATTTTTCGGTATTTTAACATTTCTCAAAGACATTTTAGGCGCAACGGCGGTTTTAAATCCCAGCTTGGCAACCTCTGACAAGCGTTTCTCCAGCTGTGAAACGCTCCTCATCTCTCCTCCTAAACCGACTTCACCCATAAAGACGGTGTCGGCGGGGATAGTTTTATCGGCAAGACCGGAAATAACCGCGGCGCAAACCGCAAGATCGGCAGCAGTTTCGTCAATCCTAAGACCGCCGGCAACATTTATGTACACGTCCTGATTATACAGAGGAAGCCTGCACCTCTTTTCCAGAACCGCAAGCATAAGTATAAGCCTGTTTAAGTCTATTCCGTCCGACATTCTTCTCGGATTGCCGAAGCCTGTCGGTGTTACAAGAGCCTGAATCTCCGCAAGAACGCCTCTTGAACCCTCCATGGTGCAGACTACCGCATTGCCCGATATGTTTTCGCACCTGCCCTCCAAAAGCATTGACGACGGGTTTTCCACCTCACTCAATCCTCTGTCGGTCATGCTGAAAACTCCTATTTCATTGGTAGAACCGAAACGGTTTTTAACCGCACGCAGTATTCGGAAGGAGTTTTGCCTGTCACCCTCAAAATATAAAACGCAGTCCACCATATGTTCGAGTATTCTCGGACCTGCAATTGAGCCGTCCTTTGTGACGTGTCCCACAATAAACATGGATATATTTTCCTGTTTTGCTATCCTCATAAAAGCGTTCGTTGCCTCTCTGACCTGCGGCACAGAGCCTGCGCACGAAGTCACCGAATCGATATGCATTGTCTGAATGGAATCGATAATAACGACTTCGGGATTTGTATTATTAATAATATCGATAACCTTTTCTGTATCGTTTTCAGAAACAATATACAGCTCGCCCTCAGTTGTGCCAAGACGTTCGGCTCTGAGCTTTATCTGCTTTTCCGACTCCTCTCCCGACACATAGAGTATCTTTTTGCTCTTTCCCATGTTGGCGCATATCTGAAGAAGCAGCGTTGATTTACCTATGCCGGGATCGCCGCCCACAAGTATCATCGAGCCTTTGACCAGTCCTCCTCCCAGAACTCTGTCCAGCTCCTTTATACCCGTTGAGCTTCTTTCTTCATTTGCATAGGTAATCTCGCCTATTCTCTTTATGGGGCGCGACGCTTTCTTTAACACACCCGACGATGTGCGGGACTGCTGTTCGTCAACCGCCGTTTCGATTAATGTATTCCATTGATTGCAGGATGGGCATTTTCCCATCCATTTTTGTGTTTGATATCCGCATTCGGAACATATATATACGGCTTTGTTTTTCATTTTTTGCCGCTCCCTTCAGATAACCTTTGTCGGCACGGTATTTTTGTTCTCATACCGTTCTTTTCGATTTAACAGTATTGCCTGTTATATAATGTTTGTTTCCTAAATTATATCACATATAAAATATCAAGTCAACAGATAATTTCAAATCGGCAAACAGCAAAATTCATTGGCAGTTACTATTCAGGCATAAATTATTGTTTATCATTGTGTGTCGGCAGCATTATTTTCAAAAAAGCTAAACAATTCAACTAAACTTCCTTGACTGTTGTCTGAAAAAGAACGCA
>JAXEIW010000018.1:0-17044 GCA_034101885.1 Clostridia bacterium
ATAAATATTTTGGCAGCAAAATATTTATTCATGGTGCAAGGATTTTTTGCAAAAATGCACAAAATCCTTGCACCAAAACAATTCTGAAACGCTTGTAAGCCGCTGTGCGGCTGCGTTTCATAATTGTTCAGCAGTCATTAATATAGACTTTTACAAGATTTATTATAGCATAAAATATTATTATATGCAATAAGAAAAATAATAAATTTATGCTGAGGGTTTAAATATTTTGTCTGAATAATGTATATATACGCACATTTTGCGGTATTTGTCGAATTGTTCATTAAAAGGTCACAATAATTTTATTGACTTTAATGTTAATTTTTGCTATAATTAAAATATAACAAACGAAGGGAGATGAAAGGAATGTCTGTAAAAAATTATTCGGAAATAACACCGGAGATTTATGAATTGGCAGGGATTGCTTCAAAAAACAGCAATATTGATCCGGCGCTGTACGAGGTGCATCAGGTTAAGCGCGGATTAAGAGATTTGGACGGAAAGGGAGTTGTCACAGGGCTGACCGAAATCTCTACGATAATATCATCAAAAAATGAAAATGGTGTGGAAGTCCCTTGTGACGGAGAGCTGTATTATCGTGGTATAAATATAAATGATTTGGTGGGCGGAGTTATAAAGGATGATCGATTCGGATTTGAAGAAACGGTGTATTTATTGTTGTTCGGAGAACTGCCCGATAAGGAAAACCTGGACGGGTTTTGCAGATTGCTTGCAAGATACAGAACGCTGCCGACAAATTTCACTCGTGATGTGATAATGAAAGCACCCAACAGAGATATAATGAATTCTTTGGCAAGAAGTGTGCTGACGTTATACTCATATGATAAGAATGCTAATGACTTGAGTATACCGAATGTATTAAGACAATGCGTGCAGTTGATTGCGAATTTTTCTTCGTTGGCTGTTTATGCATATCAGGCATACAGACATTTCATATTGGGAAGAGGTCTGTATATACACAATCCGAATCCAAAGCTGTCTACCGCGGAAAATCTTTTGAGACTTTTGCGCCCGGACAAGAATTTTACCGAGCTTGAAGCAAGACTTTTGGATATGGCGCTGGTTCTTCATGCGGAGCACGGCGGCGGTAACAATTCAACGTTTACAACTCATGTTGTGACCTCATCAGGAACCGATACTTATTCGTCAACGGCAGCTTCGTTATGCTCTCTGAAAGGCCCCAAGCACGGCGGCGCAAATATCAAGGTAAAGCATATGATGGAAAATATCAGTGAAAATGTTAAGGATAAAAATGATGATGATGAGCTGAGAGCGTATCTTGTAAAGCTTTTGAATAAAGAGGCTTTTGATAATTCGGGGCTTATTTACGGTATGGGACACGCAGTATATTCGCTTTCCGATCCGAGGGCAAAGATATTTAAACAGTATGTTGAAAGACTGTCCGAAGAAAAGGGCAGACATGATGAATATATTCTTTATAATAATGTGGCAAGGCTCGCTACGGAGGTTATTGCCGAAAAGAGAAAAATATATAAGGGAGTAAGCCCTAATATTGACTTTTACAGCGGATTTGCATATTCAATGATGGATATGCCCGAGGAGCTTTATACACCGCTGTTTGCTGTTGCCAGAATTGCCGGGTGGAGCGCTCATAGGATTGAAGAATTGATAAACGCAAATAAAATAATAAGACCGGCATATAAGTCGGTAGCAGAAAAAAGAGAATATATTCCGTTGGAGGACAGATAAAATAATGTCTGCCGAATAAACGGTTTTGCGAAACCATTTGTGTGAAGTTTTTAATTTCACACCTAAAAACGGCATTAAAATAATGGGTGCGGTATTAAACCGCGCCTTATTTTTTTGCAATAATTTAAAAAAATATAAAAAAACTATTGACAAATAAAAAAATATGCTGTATTATATGTATTAGTACAGTTAATACGAAGGGAGGGAGTGCAATGATTGACTTAAATCTTACCGATCCGCGACCGCTTTATGAGCAGATTACGGAAAAAATGAAGGATTTGATAATCGGAGGGTATCTGAAGCAGGAGGACAAAATGCCATCTGTTCGTGAGCTTGCCGCACAGCTTGCCATAAATCCAAACACAATCCAAAAAGCATATAAACAGCTTGAGTCGGAGGGGTATATTTATGCAAGACCGGCAAAGGGGTATTTTGTAAAAATGCCCGATTCGAAGGAGGACAAATTTCCGCCTCTTGTGGAGCATATTTCGGATTTAATCAGAGAACTGTACTTTTTGGGTTATCCGAAAGAAAAATTATACGAGATAATAGACCTATATTATAAATAAGGAGGAAGACAATGATTAAGGTTTCAAATGTAACAAAGACCTTTGACGGGTTTAAGGCGTTAGATAATTTAAGCCTTAATGTGAGCAAAGGTTCGGTATACGGACTGATTGGACCGAACGGAACGGGAAAAACAACAATAATGAAAAATCTGTGCGGTATATACAGACCTGACCATGGGGAAATACTTATAGACAATCAGCCGGTTTATGAAAACAACAGAATAAAGGAGAGAATGGTATATATAAGTGATGAGCTGTTTTTCTATTCAACATATTCAATTAAAGCAGCTGCCGATATGTATTCAAAGATATATCCAAAATGGAGCCGGAAACGGTATGAGAGTATGAAAGAGGTATTTAAGATAGACGAAAAGAAAAAAATAAGACGTTTGTCAAAGGGTATGCAGAAGCAGGTTGCTTTTTGGCTCGGAATAAGTGCTTGTCCCGATGTTATGATACTTGACGAGCCTGTTGACGGACTTGATCCTGTTATGAGAAGAAATGTATGGAGCCTTATTTTGTCCGACGTTGCGGAAAATGAAACGACAATTTTGATTTCGAGTCACAATTTGAGAGAGCTTGAAGATGTATGCGACCATGTGGGAATAATGTTCAAGGGCAAGGTGGTTCTTGAAAAATCCCTTGATGATGTAAAGGGTAATATACACAAGCTTCAGACCGCATTTGCGGACGATATGCCGAAAGAGCTTATACAAAAATTAAATCCGATGCATATTTCGGAATTCGGCAGCGTTAAGACGATAATAGCAAAGGGTTCGGCAGAGGAGCTTAAAGCGGAAATAGGAAGATATAATCCGCTTATATGCGATATTCTTCCGCTTACACTTGAGGAAGTATTTATATATGAGTTGGGAGGTATGGGTTATGAATTCGAAAACATCATTCTTTAGCAGATCGATTTTCGAGGCAAATATAAAAAGATTTTGGTGGATAAGCGCCGGCTTGTTTGTGTGGATATTGGCTTTTTCGCTGCTTCCGCTGACAGAGAATAACAGCACAGACGGATTTTCGGTTATGAATTTGTTTGCGATAGTATACGGGGTTGTTGTTCCGCCGCTGATGTTTGCATATCTTAATTCGGCAAATTCGGTTACCGCTCTGCACGCTTTCCCCATAAAGAGAAGCACGCATTACATAACAAATATAATATCGTATCTGGTTATTATGTTAGTGCCTGTTATATTGGGATATTTAATAGCATTCGGATATATCGGAGCGAGCGATGTCAGTATAAGAGCGGGACAGGGCAGGTATGATATGATTAAAAGCTTGTGTGAAACGCTTTTGATGAACGGGGTAATTGTAATAATATTTTCGGGTGCGTCGCTTTTGGGAATTATGGCTACCGGAAATACCGTTGCCGCAATTGTATTCGGAGCAATATTTGCTGGATTTCCTTATTATACCGAAATATTTATAAAGGGATTTCTCGAAATGAACGTATACGGCATATGGAGAAATTCGTATCTGTTAATTGAAAACTTCAGGGTTGATGAGTTAAATGCTTTTATGGGAATAATGTTTGTTGTCGGAGTTTTATGTTATATCGGTGCGTGGTTTTTGTATAAATACAGAAAGCTTGAGGTAAACGGCGATATTATAGCATTTAAATGGCTTAAGCCGGTGTTTATGGCGGGAGTTTCGGTATACATGGGATTTATGGGATATTTTTACCTGTCGGATATGTTTGAAAAAAATATTTTCCTTATGCTCCCATTTGGAATTATAGGTATTATTATATCATATATGCTGTCAAAGAAAGCGTTTACTTTTAAGGGAATTTGGAAACCGATGATTGTGTATATTGCCGCTGTTGCGGTATTATATGTCGGTATAAAGTATGATTTGACGGGATTTGAAAAACGTGTTCCCGATATCGATGATATTGAAAGTGTAAATGTTGTGAGTGATCAGATATATAATAATAATGGCTATCAGTCGGAATATGTGGAGTATAACCGTAACAGATACTATTTTAAAAATCCGAAGAAAATTAGCGATTATGCCTTTACCGATCAAAAGGATATTGAAAATGTTGTAAAGCTTCATAAGTATTTGACAGAGGGACAAGAGGAAAGGGAAAAATTAAACAGTTTCGCCGAACTGCCTATTGTTTATAAGCTTAAAAATGGCAAAACGGTTAAAAGAGTATACACAATTTCGTATTATGAGGATAAGCAGTATCTTGAGCCCGTATATACAAGTGAAAAAATGAGAAACAGAAAATACTATTATTTTGATTGTGGTGACGCAGAGCTTGAAAACATTACAATCGGGGATCAAAGATTGGCAAACCCTGATTATAAAATATTTACGGCTTCCTCACCGGAGGCAGCGGCGCTTGTTGAGGCTCTTAGAGAAGATATGAAAAATTTAAGCTATGAAACTCTTAACTATGATACCCGCGGTACGACGTATGTTGACATAAGCTTTGTGCGTCCGTTGGTTGATGAAGAAAATAAGCCGGTAACCTCAGAGGAGATAATAAAAAGTGTTGCAACATTCAATTCGAGAATAATAATATCTCCGGAGCATAAAAATACTTTTAAGCTTTTGAGGGAATACGGTTTGTTTGATAATGTTCCTACGGTTGAACAGGTTAAAAAGATAGAATATAAATTTGACACCAAAGAGGCGGTAACCGTTACCGACAGAGAAAAGATCAGCGAGGTTTACAATTATTGCGCTTATAATAACTGCAACGGTGTGGATAATTACAGAGGATATGACGTTCAGATAACATTATATAATGATAATGGCGGTATTATTATGAGTGATTGCTACAGAATTGATAATACAGCACCGGCATTTTTATATGATGAGTACAAAAAGTATTTTGAAGATGAAAACGGCATTGAAAACACAGATACGGTTAAATATGCAGAAGCGGTTGCCACGGAATCCTTTTAATAATGTACTGCGGCACTGTTCCCTGTACCCCGGCAAAGACTAAGTTCGCACAATAAAATCGCAGATTTCGGCACTCACTTAGCCTTGCATAAGTTCGTGCGACAAAATCAAAGATTTTGACACTCACTAAGCTATGCATAAGTTCGTGCGGCAAAATCAAAGATTTTGGCACTCACTTAGCCTGAAAAGGCTTTAGCAAAACTTTTTTGTAAAACTGCACTTTGCAAGCGTAGTTTAAAAATAGCTTGGCAAAACGTAAGTTTTGCAGTAAAGTTTTTGCGCAGCTTTTTTCAAAAAGCTGCCGGGTGCAGGGCAGAGCCCTGCAATAACAATAACAATAAAACAATCAATTCTTAGTAACGGGAGCATAGCTTTTGTCAATTGTAATTACGCAGTTGTAATCGCTGTGCTTTTCTTTTACGAGGGTTGATATTTTGTTTTTCAGTTCGGCATCCGACATATTGAGATGAAATATGTTAACACAGTCAAAAACCAGATTGGTGTGAGTTGTGCCGGGAACAACTCTCAAATCGTGAATGGTAAGATCGGGGTGTATGGATTTAACGATTTCCGAAAGTTCCTTTCTCAAATCTCCGGTCAGTGAATCCTTTGTGAGAATGGGATCATAATGCACTATGAGATGCAGACCTTCGCTTTCAAGAAAATCATTTTCTATGTTGTCTATAACATCATGACTTTTTATAACATCCTCTTCGGCCGCCATTTCAACATGAACGCTTGCAAATTTTCTGCATGGGCCGTAGTCGTGTATCATTAAATCGTGCATACCCAAAACCTCGGGGTATGACATTATTTTGTTCCTTATCGATTCAACATATTGCGCATCGGGAGCAGAGCCGAGCATGGGATCGATTGTATCCTTAATTAATCCTATACCGCTCAAAAGAATAAACACCGCCACGGCAAGACCTATGATTCCGTCCAGCTCAAAATTCGTAAAATGTGAAATTACGGCGGCGAGCAATACCGCCAGAGTGGAAATAACATCGTTTCTGCTGTCGGCGGAGGTTGCTTCGAGGGTGGTTGAGTTGATTTTCTTTCCAAGCTTTTTGTTAAAAAGCATCATCCAAAGCTTCAGTGCGACGGAAAATAATAAAACAATAACAAGAGCGGCGGAAAATGCGACTTTTGAAGGATGAAGTATTTTGTCCACACTTGATTTAAAAAGTTCAACGCCGATTACTATTATAAGCACGGCAACGGTAAGCCCGGAAAGATATTCATATCTGCCGTGACCGTAGGGGTGTTCATTGTCGGCAGGCTTTTCGGCAAGTTTGAATCCCAAAAGAGATATTATGCTTGAAGACGCGTCGGACAGGTTGTTTACGGCATCGGCGGTAATTGAAACCGAACGGGATAATGTTCCTATTATTATTTTAAGTGTAAAAAGAATAAAGTTGCATATAATTCCCACAATGCCGGCAAACTTGCCGTAGGCGGCGCGTACAACGGGGTTGTTGACATTGTCATAATTTTTAATAAATTTTTTAGCGAGAAGTTCTGTCATGATTTTCACCTCTATTAATAATAATACAAAAATAACCGCCTTTTATGTTTAAGCAGTTAATTTTGCGGGTATGTTTTTAATATATTTAAACCGTTTCGACCTTAATTGTGTTTGTTCCGCCGGAAGTGCCGTCGGCAAGACCGCCTGTCATAACAACGGCATCGCCCTTGTTAAGCATCAGATTTTCCTTTGCGGCTCGCAGCGCATGATAGAAAAGCACATCGGTGGAGGTAAACTGCTCCGAAAGCACCGGCAGGACACCCCAGGAAAGGGAAAGCTTATACCAAACTCTCTTGTTTGTTGCCATACCTATTATGTCGGTAGGCGCACGAAAACGTGAAACCATTCTTACCGTTCTTCCCGATACCGAGGAAACTACAATTACTTTGGCATTTATGTCTATTGCCATGCCGCAGGTGGCATGAGATATGGCGTCAACCTTGTTTTTAATTTTAAAATCATTTGTTTTAAATCGTTTTTCATAATGTATATGTTTCTCTGTTTCACATACAATTTCTTCCATTGTTTTTACCGTTTCTACGGGATATTTTCCCGCCGCCGATTCACCGGACAGCATAACTGCGCTTGTACCGTCGTAAACGGCATTTGCAACGTCGGAAATTTCCGCTCTTGTGGGACGTGGATTATGTATCATCGATTCAAGCATTTCGGTGGCGGTTATGACGCGTTTGCCCAAAAGACGGCATTTTGTTATCAGATATTTCTGAATTGCCGGAAGCTCTGCGAAAGGAACTTCGACACCCAAATCGCCTCTGCCTATCATAATTCCTTCGCATACGTCGCAGATTTCGTCTATATTGTCAATACCGGTGCGGTTTTCTATTTTTGCGATAATATCAATGTCCTCACCGCCGTTGGCACAGAGAAATTCTTTAAGATCAATAATGTCTTGTTTTCTCGAAACAAAGGATGCGGCAATAAAATCCACGCCGTTTTTTATCCCGAAAAGTAAATCGGACTTATCCTGTTCGCTTAAATATACCTGATTCAAAACCTTGTTGGGAAAGCTCATGCTTTTTCTGTCCGAAAGTTCACCGCCGGCAATAACGCTGCAAATAACGTCACAGTCTTTTATTTCCGAAACCTCAAATATTACAAGACCGTTGTTTACAAGAACTCTGTCGCCGGGAACGAGATCATCCACAAGACCTTTGTAGTTGACCGAAACGATGCTTTCATCGCCCTCTATGTCACGGGTTGTAAAGGTGAAGGTATCACCGTCGGAAAGAGTTATTTTTTTGTTTTTAAAGGTTTTTATTCTGTATTCCGGACCTTTTGTATCAAGCATTATGGCAATGGGGAGATTAAGCTCCTCACGCACCTTTTTTATCATATCGATTTTTTGTTGATGCTCCTCATGAGTACCGTGAGAAAAGTTAAGACGGGCAACGTTCAGCCCTGCATTGCACATTGCTGCAAATACTTTCTCGTCACTGCTTGACGGACCTATGGTACATACTATTTTTGTTTTTCTCATTGCAATCATTCCTTCTAAGTCTTTAAAGTGAGTTATTACCTATTTATTATACTATATTATTTAAAGCACGTCAATATTATAAAAAAATTTTACCGGAATTTAACATAACAATGTTTTTGTCAAACAAAAAAGTAAAAAAATACTGCGAAATATTAAAAAAATAGGTTGATTTTATCCTATATTTATGATATACTACTATTATAATAAATAGAAGTTTAATTGTTTTATGTATTATGATTTAAGCTGCTGAAGGCAGCGGAACGGAGGTATAAAATGACAGTTGATACAAAAATGTTAGTGCCTATGACCGACGCGAATCAAAATTTTTCAAAGGTTGTTCATGTGGTGGACGAAAACGGAATGGCGGTTATTTTAAAAAACAACAAACCGCGTTATCTTGTCGTAGATTTTGCGGAATACGAGGAAATAAAGGCGGCAAGGACAAAAATGATTGAAGAAACCGCGGATAAGCTGATTGAAGAAAACATAGAAGCATTTAGGGAGCTTGCGAAATGATATTGTTAACTGTTAACGAAGTAATAATACTTCATGAAAAATTAATTTCCAAAACAGGCGGTTTAAACGGCATACGTGATGTCAGCATGCTTGAATCGGCGGTATTAAGTTGTTTTCAAACTTTTGATGAAGAAGAACTTTATCCTGAAATAGTTGATAAGGCGGCAAGAATGGCGTTTGGGATTTGCAAGAACCATCCGTTTATTGACGGAAACAAACGAACCGCCATACTTTCAATGATTACAATTTTATATACAAACGGAATAAAAATTTTGTATTCACAGCAAGAACTGATACAACTTGGATTGGGAATTGCCGATGGAAGCATTAACTATGAAAATATTGTTGAATGGGTGAAAAAACATATAATATCATAATAAAATCAGAAATCGGAATTTAATGGGTGAAATTACTCCAAGAGTAAAAATTTGCAAAAATAAGTTTTAAAATATCTCTAAAAATAAGAAAAAAAACAAAAAAACTGTAGAAAATACACAGTTTTTATTTAAATGTATTGACAAGGAAAAACAAAAAGTGTAAAATAAGCGGTAACGGGTATTAGTGTGGCAAAATGTCATATTAATGTCCTGCGTGTTGCAATGCTGATACGGGAATATTGTGCGAGTGTTACAGTTTTATGCTGATATTACAAAGCATATTTTTCTTTGTCAGCAATTTTACAGTTGTGTTACAACTGCGAAAAGTGCATTGACTAATGGCATATTGTTGTGTTATAATCAATGCATAGTCAAGGAGTTACATTCTTGACGTACATAAAAGTAGGCGGTTCGCAAAGAAGGGGTGTGTACCGTTCTCCAGATGTATCCCTTTCAAGTCAAATAATAAGGAGGATTTGAGAGTATGAAAAAGAATCTCAAAAAGGTAATTTCTGCTGTTATCTCATTGGCGATTGCAGGCGGCCTTGTTCCGGCATCTCTTGCCGCTAAGGTTACTCTTACAGACGTAGCAGATACAGCATCATATGCAACTGCAGTTAACACATTGGTTGCATTGAATGTTATCAACGGTTATGAAGATGGTACTTTCTTACCGGATAACTTAATCACAAGAGCAGAAGTAACAAAAGTAGTTGTTGCAGCTCTTAACATGCTTGACTCCGCTGAAGGTATGTCAGGTTCAACTCAGTTCACAGATATGGACGAGAGCAGTGCATGGGCAAACGGTTACGTTAATGCCGGTGTACAGCAAGGTTTCATCAACGGTATGGGCGACGGCACATTCGCTCCTAAGGCTAATGTTACATACGCACAAATCGTTAAAATGTTAGTTTCATCATTAGGATATGATGAATATGCTGAATTCATGGGCGGATATCCTAACGGTTATCTCCAGATCGCTAATTCAGAAGGCGTAACAAACGGCGTTAAAGCAAGCGCTAACGACAACGTTACAAGAGCACAGGTTGCTCAGTTGGTTTACAATTTCCTGAAGACTCCTATCGTTGAAAAGACAGGTATGGAATATTCTTCAAACGGAACATTGGTTCCTACACTTGCTAAGATGGACGGTAACAACGACAACAATTATAAGACAATCTTAACTCAAAACTTTGATGCTTATTTTGTTGAAGGTTATGTAACCGATACACACAAGAGCAACACAGGTCTTGACGCTGACCAAATTTCATTTGGTATTGCTAAATCAGAGAAGTATGATAATGACGACTTCTATTTATCAAAGACTGTTACAGGTTCATTTGATGATTTCAAAAACGGTACAGTTGGTAACCTGTTAACACCTGTATATGTTGGTGACACAGACGCTGCTGATTATTTAGGTGTTTATGCATCAGCAATTATTATGGTTGACGAGTATGATGATTTCAGATTGATCAGCTTTGAGCCTTCAGGCAAAAACAAGACTGTTAAATTTGACGCAAGCTTACTTGACACAGATGATTACAAAGAAGACACAAACGGTGATTATACATTAGAAAACACAATACCGACATATTTGAAATTCTTTGCAACAGAATCTGCTTCAAAGTCAACAAAGTATAACTTAAAAGACGTTAAACTTTATGTAAACGGATATGAAGTTGACTTGGGTACTACAAGTAATAAGGTAGAGAACCTTGAAAAGTATGTAATCAACAACACAGTTGGTGAGATTGAACTTGTAGATACTTACAAGACAGACGGTTACTATGATGCAATCTACGTTTCATATTATGAAACAGCTCAGGTTGACACTGTTATGACATCAAGCAAGAAGGTTATGTTTAACAAGTATACAAAGGGTGCATCATCATATCTTACATTGGATGAAGACGCTAACGACAAGCTTGTTTACAACATCTACTACAACGGTGAAAAGGTTACTCTTGCTGAATTAAAGAAAGACGATATCTTATCAATTGCATTTGATGTAAACAGCGGTTTCAAGAGCTCAAACGTTTATGATATTTATGTATCAAGAAATGTTCAGTCAGGTAAATTGACAGGCAGAAACGAAGCTGATGAAATTGTTACAATCGGCGGAACACAGTATAAATTCGTTGAAACATTCCCGTCAAACGATAAGATGAAGTTGTCAGATGAGTTCACAGTTTATGTTGACTACTTCGGCAGAATCTTTGATTATGAAACAGATGCAGTTAATGCTAAATACGCTTTGATTGATAAGTTCATTTACTCAACATCTGAAGAAAACTACAGAGCTACTATCTTCACAACTGACGGCACAACAAAGACATATACATTTGATGCCGGTAAAGCTGAAGTAATTATAGATGGTGTAACTGTAGCTAAGTCGAGCGATTCAAAAGAAAAGACAAAAAAAGCAGCTTTTGAAGCTGTTTATACAAATGAGTATAAAGGAAACAATGCAGGATCAACAAAGAAACCTGCTGAAAAAAGAGTAATTAAGTATAAGGTTTCTTCTTCAACAGGCAACATGACATCAATTGAATTCTTAACAGCCGGAGCAACATCAATTTCCGGAACAACTGCTGAAGGTGATAAGATACTTAATTCTTACAAAGAGAGAACAAATGCAATCGGCTCTGTTAAATTAAGCAGCGCTACAAAGGTAATCGACGGTATTGAATACCTTAACAATGAATATGATCAAATTTCTGATTTGGCAATGGCTACGGTTGATTCATTGGTAGACGATACACCATATGAAGCTTACGGTTACGGCGACAAGTTGTCAGACGGCACATATCCTATCGTTCTTGTACTTGTTGGTGAAGGTGCTTACAACGCTACTTCAAGATTTGCAGTAGTTACAGGTGCTCCTGAATCAGGTGTAGACGAAGCAGGCGATGATATTTACACAATTCCTGCATTCTATAAGGGTGAGGAAACAAGCATTATCGCAAATGAGGATATGGAATCTGCATTGGATCTTGAGAAGGGCGATGTATTCATGTTCTTGACAGATTCAAACGGATATGCTAAGCAAATTGATGTCATCTTCGCTATGGGTGATTACTCAAGCTATGATAAGTTGGTTGCAGCTTCAATCGTAGAAGATAACGATACAAATTCACTTGTTACTTATCCTTCAAAAGATGACTTATCAGATGATTTTGATAAAGCATGGAATTCAAGCAAATCAGAGCCTATACAAATCGTAATGGGTCCTGTAATGGCTAAAGAAAATTCATACTTCTCAATCGGTAAGATTACTAACGGTACAGTTGGTGATTACACAGGCTTGTACACAGATATAACAAAGGATGAAAAAGAAGACGGAGGTATCTATGATATCTCAACAACCGATGCAACAACTGTTTATACTTACGATTACAGCAAATCAACATCAGGTACAAACAGATTTGAAATCGGAAGAGCTTCAAGCATCGTTAAATCAGTATTTGGTTCAGCAAATACAATTAATGACGGAGACATCATTCCTTGGAACTTTAAAGCAGAAGACAAGACAACACCTAACCTTGACACTGTAAGCTTTGCATTGGCATTGGTTGTTGACGGTACTGCTGTAGATGTATTCGCATTCATTGCTGAATAATAAGAATAAATATATTGTTTCGATATATTTTAAAAGAACTGACCGAAAGGTCAGTTCTTTTTTCACGCTTGCAAAGAATGTTTTTGATTGTTACAGATACTCGTTTAAGGCGCAAATGTTTTTCTGTTCGGTTTCGATTAGCTTGTAAGCAAGCTTTCTGGAGCTTTCTCCGGCATCGGTGCATGAATTTATATATCCTACAATATCATAAATCCCCTCTGTACTTCCGTTAATAAGGATTTTTGCCATGCGGTGTTCAGAGGTGTGGTTTCCGCCGAGAAGGCAGACGGTGAAAAAAAGAGATGCTCTGTCGGTCAGATTTTGCCTGTGAGGAGAGGAGCGCAGCTCTTTCATCATATCTTGCGCACTGTTTGCAATATTGCGGTATTCGGTCATTTTTTGAAAAAGACAGTCAAACAATTTTCCGTTGTTCAGTTTTATCAAAAGAATTGATATTGCATTAATTGCAGTTATGGAATTGTTGTAAATCTCATTCAGAAGCATAATATCGGAATTCATAAAAGCCTCCCTTCCTCGGTTCTGTGCAGATATAAAAAATTTATGTAAATTTTTTAATGCAGTATGAGTTAAGCTGTCAAAAAGGTCTGCTTGTTTTTATTCTTCTCTGAAAAGTGTCGTTTTATTCAAAAAAATTTATTTAAAATACATATTGATTTTACACGATATTTGTATTATAATATATAATGTATTGTTGTGTTTAATTTTAAACAATATAATATGAATGTAAAGAAAAAATCAGTCACGGAAAGGAAAAAAATTATGGCTTCAGATTCATATGAAAGTCCATTAAATTCACGTTATGCGTCAAAGGAAATGCAGTATATTTTTTCTCCGGATAAGAAATTTTCTACATGGAGAAAGCTGTGGATTGCTCTGGCAGAAAGCGAAAAGGAGCTTGGACTTGATATAACCGACGAGCAGATTGCTCAAATGAAGGAACACATTACCGACATTAACTATGATGTCGCAAAGGAAAGAGAAAAGAAAGTCAGACACGATGTAATGAGCCATGTATATGCATACGGCGTACAGTGTCCGAAAGCAAAGCCTATAATACATTTGGGAGCGACAAGCTGTTATGTTGGAGATAACACCGACATAATTATAATGTATGAAGCATTGGAACTGATTTTAAAAAAATTGGTAAATCTTATTGCGGAGCTTTCAAAGTTTTCGGTTGAATATAAAAATCTTCCGACCTTGGCATTTACGCACTTTCAGCCGGCGCAGCCTACAACGGTGGGAAAACGCGCTTCCTTGTGGCTTCAAGATTTGTTGATGGATCTTGAGGATGTGGAGTATTTGCTGTCAAAAGCAAAGCTGTTGGGCTGCAAAGGCACAACGGGAACACAGGCAAGCTTTTTGGAACTGTTTGACGGGGATCACGAAAAATGCAGAGAGCTTGATCGGAAAATTGCCGAGAAAATGGGATATGATTCATGCTTTGCGGTAAGCGGACAAACCTATCCGAGAAAGCTTGATTATCAGATTTTGGCGGTATTATCATCAATTGCTCAAAGCGCATATAAATTCTCAAATGATATAAGACTTCTTCAGCATTTGAAGCAAATTGAAGAACCGTTTGAAAAGTCGCAGATAGGCTCATCGGCAATGGCATATAAGAGAAATCCCATGAGAAGCGAAAGAATCGGCTCTCTTGCAAGATATGTTATTGCAGATGCAATAAATCCTGCGATAACGGCTGCAACGCAGTGGTTTGAAAGAACACTTGACGATTCGGCAAACAAAAGAATAAGCGTTCCCGAAGCATTTTTAGCTGTTGACGCTATATTGAGTTTGTATATAAACGTAGTTGACGGATTGGTGGTTTATCCTAATGTTATTCGCCAACAGTTTATGCGTGAAATCCCTTTCATGGCAACAGAAAATATTATGATGGACGCTGTTAAAAGAGGCGGCGACAGACAGGAGCTTCATGAAAAAATCAGAATATACTCTATGGAAGCTTCCCGTAATGTAAAGGAGTTTGGACTTGAAAATAATTTGTGTAAGCTGATTGCACAGGATAAGGCATTCGGACTTACGGAAGAAGAAATCGAATCCATTCTCAAACCTGAAAATTTTGTGGGCAGAGCACCGAAGCAGGTTGATGAATTTATGGAGGAATGTGTGAATCCGATTTTGGAAAAATACAAGGATCTATTGGGAATAGATGTCGAAATTAATGTTTAAGCGTGAGAAAAAAGCGGCGCATTCACCCTTTATCGGGGTTTTAAGTACATCAAAAAACAATATTAAAGTAAATAAATCGCTGCATATCAGCGAAACAGAGATTAAAATAAAAATAAAGGTTGTGTTATTATGGTAAGAGCAATTGTCGGCGCTAACTGGGGCGACGAGGGAAAAGGTAAAATTACGGATATGCTTGCCGCGGAAGCGGATATAGTTATACGTTTTCAGGGAGGTGCAAATGCCGGTCATACTATAATCAATGATTACGGCAAATTTGCGCTGCATTTACTTCCGTCGGGTTCATTTAACTCGAATGTTGTAAATATGATAGGAAACGGTGTGGCACTGAATATTCCGGAGCTGTTTACGGAAATAAAGGAAATAGTTGACAGAGGTGTTCCTATGCCTAACCTTGCAATTTCTGAAAGGGCTCAGGTTTTAATGCCGTATCATATTTTATTTGATAAGTATGAGGAAGAAAGATTATCGGACAGAAAATTCGGTTCGACAAAATCAGGTATTGCACCTTTCTTTTCTGACAAATATTCTAAAATAGGTTTTCAGGTTTGGGAATTATTCCAGGACGACAATATTCTTATGGATAAAATCAAAAATGTTCTGGAAGTGAAAAATCTTATATTGGAACACGTTTATCATAAACCTCTGTTATCGGCGGATGAATTGTTCGAAACATTAAAAAGCTACAGAGAAATGATAAGACCTTACGTTATAAATTCGGTTGAATTTATACACAAGGCACTCAAAGAAGGAAAAAATATACTTTTGGAAGGGCAGTTGGGTTCGCTTAAAGATCCCGATTTCGGCATTTATCCTTTTACAACGTCATCACCAACCGTTGCCGGTTTCGGAGCTGTGGGAGCAGGCATTCCTCCTTATGAAATAAAGGATATTATCACAGTCTGCAAGGCTTATTCATCGGCAGTGGGCGCAGGTGCGTTTGTTTCCGAAATATTCGGTGAAGAGGCTGACGAGTTAAGAAGAAGAGGCGGTGACGGCGGAGAATTCGGTGCAACAACAGGCAGACCGAGAAGAATGGGTTGGTTTGACTGTGTGGCTTCAAGATACGGATGTATGGTTCAGGGTACAACACAGGTTGCCTTTACCGTTCTTGACGTTTTGGGCTATCTTGACGAAATTCCCGTTTGCGTTGCTTATGAGGTTGACGGAAAAGAAACAAAGGAATTTCCTACTACAGATAAGCTGAACAGAGCAAAACCCGTACTGAAGGTTCTTCCCGGCTGGAAGCAGGATATAAGAGGAATAAGAAATTATGACGATCTTCCCGAAAACTGCAAAAATTATATTGAGTTTGTTGAAAAAGAAATAGGTTATCCTATAAAGATAGTTTCAAACGGCCCGGGCAGAGATGATATTATTTACAGATAAGATATAAATTAAAGAGTCTGATAAGGTTCATATACCAAATCAGACTCTTTATACATACAATTTTTTGACTTTTATATAATGACTGCTGAACAATTATGAAACGCAGCCGCATAGCGGCTAACAAGTGTTTCAGAATTGTTTAGGTACAAGGGTTTTGTACATTTTTGCAAAAAAACTTGCACCATGAATAAATATTTTCTCCCAAAATATTTATTTCAGCAGACTTTATCAATGCTAACTGTGTAAAATCTTTGATTTTACACGAAAAATTTTGACAATAGTCATAATTTTTCTAAATGTGATTGAAAATCGCATTTATTCAGTGAACTGTAAATTAAATCCCAATCCCGAAAGAGATTTCCCTATATCCCCATCGAGCCATTTCATACTCAAGACTTGATTTTGAAGAAAATCCCAAGCAGTTTTAATTGTTGCCATAAAGAACCTCCAGTATTATTAATATATTTAAATGTATCTATATGTAGTGTTTTAATAAAGCCATTTATGAAAATGGCTTTATTAATCGCCGCAGTTGTTAATACGGGTATTTTTTATAGTTGTAATTTCTTCAAGCAACTTTAAGACATTGTTTCGTCCTTCATCCGAAATCTTGTAATAAGTCCATTTCCCCTTTTTATGACCTTCTACAAT
>JAXEIW010000019.1:0-10201 GCA_034101885.1 Clostridia bacterium
TGAATGAATCGGATTATTCATTCAGCGGAACACTTCCTTTTACGGATGTTACGTCGGGTTATTATGCTGCCGGCAGTATTGAGCTGGCATACAACAGAGGAATAATAAACGGATATACCGAAACAACATTTCAGCCGGAAATGCCCATAGTATACACTCATGCGGCAAAGATGATGGTTACGCTTTTGGGATATAAGCATGAGGCTGTGGCAGAGGGAGGCTATCCTAAAGGATATACTGTGGTTGCCCAAAGGCTCGGGCTGAGAAAGGGAATCAGAGCGCTGCCGGATGATTTCATTAAAAGATATGACTTGGTAATGATGGTAAAAAATGCCATAGAAGCAGATTATCCGATGATGATTGGAATTGAGGAAGGCACTGCTAAATATGAAATCCGTGAGGGTCATACAATTCTGAGTGAATACTTTGAAATTTACAAGGGAACAGGCGTTGTGGAGGCAAATAATGTTACAGGTCTTTATTCGCAGGATGGTATGGGCAAAAATTATGTAAAAATCAATAATGAGGAATTTATAAAAAATGATACCGCAGCAGATGAGCTGCTCGGACAGAATGTTGATTTTTACTATTATATTTATGATGGAGAGAATATTTTAAAATATATTGCACCCAACAAAAAAAATAAAACCGTAAAAATAACCTCAGACAATATTATATCATACAAAGACAACAAGCTGACATATGAAACAGATACGGGAAAAGTCAAGACGGCTGATATTAAAGTTGATGCGAATATAATTTATAACGGTTGTGCAATTGAAAAAGGGTTGCAGGACAGTGACTTTGTACCTAAGATAGGAAATATTGTGCTTTTGTCAAACAATGGCAGCAGTTCTTATAACGTTATATTTATAAATAACTATGAAAACTATGTGGTTTCGGCAGTTAATGAGGATAATGATGTAATTTACGGAAAATACAGCACCGGAAGAAAGCTTGATTTAAAAGATAAGACGGTGGGAGAGAATTATATAGTAAAGGATACATATGGAAATACAGTTCCCGTTAATATGATAAGCGAATGGGAGGTATTATCCGTAAAAAGAGCCGCAGGTGATAAGTTTATAGAGATAAATATAATTACCGATACCGTAGAGGGTGTTGTCAGAGGCACTTCAGAGGATAAGGTTATTATAAACG
Source organism: Clostridia bacterium (assembly GCA_034101885.1). Taxonomy (GTDB): domain Bacteria; phylum Bacillota; class Clostridia; order UBA1381; family UBA1381; genus RGIG1988. The sequence goes on from JAXEIW010000019.1 coordinate 1,162, forward strand.
ACAAGGAATACAGGCTGTCAAAAAGCTGCACCGAAGCGGGAATTAGCATAAGAGTTGGGAACTCCGGAAAATTCTATCTTGACATAGAGGGAAATATTGCGGCGGTGGACATCAATACCGGTGAAAGTAATTTGGGATTTTTGACGAATGCGTATTTTGATGAGGATAACGATGAAATTCTATGCGGAAGGCTGCTTATACACAACGCAGGCGGCGGAGAGCTTAAGAGTTTTCGTTTTGCAAAGAAAGTATCATATAACGGCGAGTCGGTAAGTGCCGCAAATCTCTATAAACTGCTTCTTGACAAAGACGGTAAGGAGCCGAGCAATGATCCTTCAAAGATATTAAGACGTATTGTAAAATATGAGCTGAATGCGAATCAGGAAATCAGAAAGCTTGAAACCACAGAAAACACTTACGGCGGACTCAGCTATACTCTCAAAAACGAAAACAGAAGAGATTATTATGAATACAGCACATATGAGCATTGCTTTGCACCCGGGTCTTTGCATCTGAAGGAAAACCGCGGTAAGGCTGTATTAGACGATGACTGCATCATATTTTATGTGCCGTTTGAAAACGTATCCGTTTCCGATGTGTATGCTACAAAAACGGTAAGCAATTTCTCCGGCAGCGGCGTTGTTGAGTGTTACAGGACAGATAACAAGGGCTTTTCGAGTGAGGCGGCGGTTATTTACCGTGACACTGCGTCCGGGGCATCAAATCCAAAGAAGGATGAGCCTATATGCGTATTGGACAGTTACATTAAATGTGCTAACGAAGAGGATGAAGAGGTATACAAGCTAAGTCTTTTCAAAGATGGCAAATACATTGAGCTTATGACAATTCCAAGCATTGATTTAAATAATATACAGCTTTACGGAACACAGAATTATACCTCAATAAAACCCGGTGATTTGATCAGATATTCCGTAAATTACAAGGGTGAAATAAATTTGATAGAGGTTGATTACAGATATGAGGCAAACAAGGAATACTCATCGTGGTCATCGGGATACGATTCCATACAGCTTGATTCGCGTATGGTTTACAGGAAGGACGACAGCAGCAAGCTAATAAATTGTGTGAATTTTGATCATACTACGGGTGAGCTTGATATGTCGGATGAGCAGTATTTGTATGTAAATGGATATAAGCTGTATGTAATAGATATGAAAAAGAAGCAGAACAAGGTGTCGGTGGCAACAATGCAGGATTTCCTTGATTACGAAAGATATGGCGGAGAGTGCTCAAGAATAGTAATAAACCGTCAGTATTCCGATCCACGCAGAATATTTATTTATAAGTAGGAGGTGCAAAGATGTTAAGATTTAGATGTGCGATTTCTGCGGCACTTATAATAATGATGTTTACAAGTGCGGCATCTGCCTTTGAGTATACGGACTGGCATGTGCCTCCTAAAGCGGACATTGTAAATGAGTATGAAAAGCTTGAGGATAGGATGAACAACGCGATAGTACTCAAAACAGGGAGCAGACTTGCGTATGTAAATAACAGACGTACCGAAATAGCGATACAGCCTGAGCTGATAGACGGTGAAATATATGTACCGGTGAGGTGTGTTGCAGAGAACTTGGGCGGAGTGGTTGAATGGGATAAGGATAAAAACAGCATATGCATAATGTATTCAAATTCTGTTATTAATATAAAGCCCGGCAGTGATACGATGACGGTAAAATATGAGGGAATAAATAAGGTGAAGCTCACAAAACCTGTATTTTCAATACAAGATTTTACGGTTTTGCCTGTGAAAAAGTATATGGAGGCATTGAATAAGACTGTCTATACAAATGATGACGGACTGATATTTATTTCAGACAAACAGGACACGTTTACAGAGGGAGCGGACGATGAACAGATAGAAGAGGCACTGAGGCTTTTTGATTATTCATACAGAGAGCCGCAGCGTCTGTATGTGGAGCCGGGCAGCGGAGGCGGAAACGGCAGTATATGTTCTCCCTTCAAGGGCATTGCTGCCGCAAAAAATGCCGTAAAGAAATATTTGACAGATGATATGGATAGGGACATAGAGGTACTTTTGATGGGAGGTACATACGAAATGGACGAGAATTTGGTATTTGACTCGTCAGATTCCGGAAGAAACCATCATACCGTAACGTATAAAAATTACAACGATCAAGAGGTTGTAATCACGTTTGGGAAAAAAATATCAATATGGACTCCGTATAAAGATAACATCTGGCAAGGGAGAGTGGATGCAGGCTGGAATATAGACAGCTTGTTTGATAACGGCAAAAGATGCACCATGGCTCGTACTCCAAACGACAAATGGGCATACATGATAAGTGATGAAGAAAATATAAATAAATTTTTTCATTTCAGGGATGAAGATGTAACACCGACAGATGATACAAGTAATCTTGAAACTGTTCTGTGGGGTATGGATTGCTTTGTGTTTGTAAAGCCCGTTCTAAATATTAATTTCGAAACAAATCGCACAGAGCTGACCGATATACCTTATACAGGTTATTCCGGTGTAAGATATTATATGCAGGGTGCTTATGACTGGCTGGATGCACCGGGAGAGTTTTACAACAACAGAAAGGGCAAAATTTATTATATTCCCGAAAACGGAGATCCGAGAACATCCGATATAGAAGCACCTACGGTAAAGGGTTATCCGATTAAGTTTACGGGATCGTCTCCCACAAATCCGTGTAAAAACATTACCTTTGATGGACTTACAATAAAAAATTCGTCGGTGGCTTATTCTATGATTATGATGGTAAATGCAAGAAATATCACAATAACAAACTGTGATATTCATAATGCCGGGACAGAGGGCTTGGAAATATCATCGTGGAATCAAAACATAGATGTAACCAATAATCATATATATAATATCGGACACACAGGAGTAATGCTGTACGGAACAGAGGGTAAGACAACTGCTTACAACAGGAATCATCGTATAATTAATAATTACATTCACGATGTGGGACAGATACGCTCGGAGGGATCGGGTGTACATATATATGAAAGCAAGGGTAATATTGTAAAAAACAATTTAATTCATACCACGGGCAGGTATTGTATCTCGCTTGCCGGATGGGATGTATATACTTGGGGAGGCAGAGGAGCTTTGAAGGAGCCCGAACCGACCTTTGAAAACAGAAATATGTATTCACATATGAATGACTGTCTGATTGCGTATAACGATTGCTATAACGCAGGACTTGATTCGTCGGATACGGGGCCTATAAATCTTTGGAATGTAGATCCCGGAAATATCGTCTACAATAACAGAGTGCATGACAGCTCTACACCGTTTGGCTTCAATTACGGTATATATTTGGACGACCGGTGCGATAATACTTTAGTTAAAAACAATATAGTAGATGGGGTATATACATCAAAGAGCGGCGGCAAAAACTATGCGCCCATAATGGTAAAGGGTTCGTATAACGAGGTTATAAATAATTTTCTGATAAATAACCGTGATGCCGAAATGGGTGCAGTACAGCACTATCCGGATGATTATACAGAAAAGTCAAAGGTATCCTTGAAAAATATATTCTTTAATTCGGGCAAAAACATTTATCATTTTACAAACTGGAGGGACAATGAGCTGGCAGCATCCGACAGTAATGTATATTACAATGATTCGGGGATATATACAATGGAAGGTGCGCCCGTTACAAAGCTTGACGAGTGGAAAAATATCCTGTCCGGCAAATTTGATAATCATTCGGTTACTGAAGATCCGATGTTTGTGGACGTCGGCAACATGGACTACCGACTGAAATACAATTCTCCGGCATTTGCTTTGGGAATAGAAAATATTGACATTGCAAAAATAGGCTTGCAAAAAGAATATAAATATGGTAAAATAAATGAAGAGGTTCAAACCGTATTTGCAAAAGAGAAGTATGCGGCGGGTGAAAAGTCATATGTGAATTTAGTTACAGGACAAAGTGTGGAAACAGAAGTAAGTGCAAAAAGCAAATCTGGATATATGATGGAACTTAAGCACGGTGACGTATCATATACTTCCGAGGATGAGAGCATAGCCACTATTGATAAAAACGGAGTGATTACGGCTGTTGCTCCGGGAAAAACCGCGGTTAATGTAACTGTTTCAAAGAACGGCTCAAGCAAAAGCTGTGCGATAGATGTTTTAGTGGATGACTATATAACGGAAATAAGCTTTAATAATTATCTTCCTATTATAAATCTTGGCGAGACCTTTGAATTTGATGCCGCAGCAAAAACAAAGCTTGGCAGAATTCTTAAGCTTGACGCTGCTGATGTGGATATAAGCCTGTCAGATAACTTGTCGTTTACCGAAGATAATAAGATAAGGGCAAAGGGTCTCGGAGAAGCAAAAATAACAATAAAGGCTGTATCTAACGGCAGGGAGTTTGTAGGTGAGCAGACGTATGAAGTAGTGGAGAGCAAGATTGGCTCTGTAAGCATTACCGGAGGCTCAAATGTCCTTTGCGGAAGTGAGTATGAATACGGCATTACGGTAACAAGGGAAAACGGCGATGTAATAGAACCGAGTGAATATACTGTTGAATGTGAGGAAGCAAACGGTATTGAACTGCAAGACATTACAACTTCAAGGATTAAGGCAGTAAGCAATAATATAGGTATAAATACGCTGAAGCTTATTATAAGATGGAAAGGCATGATAGTAAAGGCGTCTGCGACAACGGTTACAAGACCAAGTGTGATAAAGCTTTCTGACGGATGGAAATTTACAAATATAGGCAATTCGGAAGGCTTCCCGATAATTAATGAAGACGGCACTGTAGGTATTGTTACATGGAGCGGCTCGTGGCTTTGGACTGATAAGGATAAGGCAGCATTTTTGTACAAAGAGTATAATACCACGGAAATTGAAAACGGAATATCGATTACGTGTACTGTTAATCCTTTTATACACAGCACATCATCAAATAATTGCGCAGGAATAATGATAAGAAACAGCCTTGATCCCGGGGGAGATGAAGTTAATATCAAGATCAGCTCAAACGGAACCTGTCAGGGTATTTACAGAAATTCCGAACAGCCTAATACATGGTATGTGACAGGCGGTAAAAAAGCTCTTCCAAACAAGCTCAGGCTTTCGAGAAACGGCAATACTGTAACCATAGAAACATACAGCGGAGGAGTTTGGAATGCGATAAAGGAAATAAAGGTATCCGAAACCGATAAGATTTATATTGGTTTAACAGCTTGCGAAGGCGGATTGTCTCAGGCTTTGCTGTCGGATGTCGAGATTGAAAAATATTGATTCACAGGTGTTTTGACCAATTATAACGGGAACGGCATATTGCCGTTCCTGTTAAATACTATGAAAGGTAATTTTTATGATATCTATAGTAATTGCTGATGACGAAATTTTTACAAGGGAACAGCTTTCTCAGGTTTTAAACTGGGATGAACTCGGTTTTGAAATTGTCGGATTATTTAAGGATGGCAGCGAGGTTATCGAATATTTAAAAGACAACAGTACGGATGTAATTTTGTCTGACATAAAAATGAAGCATGTTTCGGGGCTTGATGTCGCGAAATATGTATTTGAAAATAAGTTGAAAACACAAGTGATACTTTTAAGCGGTTACAAGGATTTTGAGTATGCCATTGAGGCAATGCGCCTTAATGTATTTGAATATCTTTTGAAGCCGACTACATATCAGGAACTGTATGACGTTATTATGCGTGTAAAGGAGCATTATAACGAAAGTCATGATATGGAAACTGTAAAAAAACATGCTTTTGCGGATTTGGTACAGGGAAGATATGACAGTATTAACGATATTCAAAATATTCTGGATAAAAACAAAGTAAATATTTCTTTAAAAACCGCAAAATACTTATATCTTAAACTTATTTTGATAAATTACGACAGGTTCATGAGTAAGAAGTATCAATACGGTGCAGAGGCATTCAAAAACTGTGTAGAAAATATTATTCGTAATTTTAACGGCAGGGTGTATTTTAGTGTATTGTCAAGCAGCAACGGAATATCTCATATACTTGCTTTGAGCGATCAATTTGAAGAGAAGGTCTTTTCGGATACGGTGGATGCAGAGATTAAGAAAATAGTATCAAGCTTTAAGCTGCTTTTTGATCTTGATGCAACAGTAGAAACCGGAGCGGTTATTTCCTCATACACAAAATTACCGGAGAGCTGCGGTGCGGATTCGGCCGCAGAGACCGGTTCAGATATGAACGGACCGCAGGGAAACAGTATTATAACAGGTGAGGAGGATATCAAGGAAATAGTAAAATCCATAGCCTACAGACTGTTTTCGGATGTAGACCGTTATCCCAAAGCGGTTTTAGAGTCCGTGGATTACATTATAGAGAATTACAGAAATGATGTATCTCTTAATGAGGTTGCAAGGCATGTCCATTTAAATTCCGTATATTTCAGCCGATGTTTTAAGAAGTCCGTGGGCAGGAATTTTGTTAATGTAGTGAATGAAATTAAAATGGAAACAGTGATGTATCTGCTTAAGTACTCTACATTTAAGGTGTGTGAAATATGCGAGATGCTTGGCTACAAAAACAGCCAGCATTTTTACAGGACATTTAAGGCATTTACAGACAATACACCGGTTGAGTTCCGATCAAAAAATAAGGTTTAAGGGGAAATTGTATGTATTCCGATATTTTTGAAAATATAAAAAAATATAGGTGGAAAAGCGTATATTTCAGATATTTTAAGGCTTTATTTTTTGCTGTATTTACGGGCTTCATAATATATAATATTATTCTGTATTCTTACTATTATTACAGTATTGAAAAGGAACGTGAGGGGTTTGCCGAAAAAATATTTATAAAGATAAGCAACAATATAGACAGAGCGATAGATGAAGCGAACCAAATATATGAGGATCTGATATCAAACAGCGGCCTTGATTATTTTCTCGATTTGGATACGGTACCGGAGGGTGGGCATATTACTGCAAAAAATATTGCGCCGCTCCATGACGAAATAAACAGATCAATAACGTACGGCAATATAAATAAAAATATTTTTGTGTATTCGTTTAAAAGTGATTATTCCGTTTCTTCAAAAGGAAATACGGATGATATAAAAAACAAGACATGGTTTCAGTGCTATATGATAAACAAAAAAACATTTTTGATGTATTTTGATAAGAATACCCAAAATGTTGCTTTTGTATGGGAGGTAGAGGATGGATTGCTCGCCGTAGAGCTTGAGCATAATTCGCTTAGAGAATACATATATGCAAGTTCCGACGATGCCATGAATGGATTGTTTATTACCGATCTGAACAATACCGTTATATACTCTGACAATGCGGATTGTTTAGGTGAAAAAATTGATTTTTTAAATATAGACCGCAGCAGGCTCGACAGTGTGGAGTCTAACAGATGTGTGATTTTTTCAAAGGACGGTTCTTTACTGCTCGGAATGAAAAACAGCGATAATCTGATTTATTTGCTTATGACCCCTGAAAATATAGGAATCAGATCGGTTATGGGCGTCGGATGGATTATAGTCGTGTCAAGTATATTGGTTTTGGTTGTTCTTGTATTCGTTTCCGTTTTTATAACATCAAGGCTGTACAGCTCGATATGCGAAATCATTTCTATTTTTAACAATACTCAGCAAAACAGAGGCGGCGGTGATAATGAAAACGAGGCGCTGTATATTACAAATAACATAAAAAGGATTATTAACGAAAATACGAGGATTGAGAAGGAAATGACGGAGAGATTAAAGCTTTTGAATAAAAGCAAGACAATAGCTTTGCAGACTCAGATTAATCCGCATTTTTTGTTTAATACCCTACAAATGGCAAATTTATTCATTATAAAAACCATAAAGGGTGATAATGAGGCTACAAGAATTATTTCCTTGCTGGCAGAGCTTTTGAGGATAACACTGGATACCAAGGAGGATATAATTCCCGTTTCACTCGAGATAGAGCACGTAAAAAAGTATATTGAAATACAGAATATAAGATTTAAGAACATGATAAAAGTAAATTGGGATGTGAGCGAGGAGGCATTTGATTGTCAGACTGTGCGATTGATTTTGCAGCCGATAATTGAAAACGCTATTTCTCATGGAATGGATAGTGAAGACACGGTTTTGAATATAAATGTGAGCTGCTTTACCGATAATAAGGAGCTCAATATAATCATAAAAGACGATGGTGTCGGTATAGATGACGATAAACTAAAGGAACTGAGAGAAATGATGAACTCCGATCAGATTCCGCAAAACAGACATATTGGAATGCTGAATGTACATCAAAGAGTGCAATTAATTTTTGGAAAGGAGTATGGTCTTACAATAAATTCGGAAAAGAATAACGGAACATCTGTAATTATTAAAATGCCTATCATATAAAAAGATTTTCATCTCACAGCCAAGAATGCGGGCTGCGGGATGAAATTTTTTTGTATCACAGGAAATTACTCACACATGGTGCGCAGTGCTTTTTATTTTGGAAAGAATTCCGACGGAATCATGCTGAATTTCCTATTAAGTCCCAAGGATAACGGGGGAGTGAGAAAGCTCGGAATACCGACAGTCACAGACCGTGTTATCCAACAAGCAATGGGAAAAGCCGAGAACAAGGGTGACAAACCTGAAGAAATTGTGTATGCCCGAATGGCAGGCCTATCGAAACGTAAACACTCGAAAAGGCTATTGGGCTGTTGCAGGAAGTGGTATACTACATCATACCATAACAAACGAAAGACTTGCACGCAGGGGATATTATGACATATCCGAAGCGTACAAGTCTATGCACTCAATATGATTGAACCGCCGTGTATCGAACGGTACGCACGGTGGTGTGAGAGATCGGCTAATCAATTAATGGTTAGCCTACTACTCGATTGGTGGGAGAGGATGGATTCGAACCATCGAAGCGAAGCGCAACAGATTTACAGTCTGCCCCCTTTGGCCACTCGGGAACTCTCCCATATGGAGCTGGTGATGGGACTCGAACCCGCGACCTGCTGATTACAAATCAGCTGCTCTACCAATTGAGCTACACCAGCA
>JAXEIW010000020.1:0-5517 GCA_034101885.1 Clostridia bacterium
CATATCTTGCCCCCAAATAATCAACAACAAGCTGAACGGCAAAATTTGTTGTAATAAGCAATGAAATCTGTTCGATACTTATCCCGAAATCTTTGTTAAATACCACGAACAGAAGCGCCGCAAAATTATTTATTATAGCGCTTGTTACAGAACCGAGATAACAGCTATATTTTGTGTGTTTATATGTAAATTTCATATTTCTCCTTACTTATCAAAACAGTCCCACAATAAAATGCGGGACTGACGACTATATGTCCAAATTTGAAACGTATTTTGCGTGTTTTTCAATAAATTCACGTCTTGGCTCTACATTATCGCCCATAAGGACTGTAAAGGTTTCATCTGCCGCAATTGCGTCTTCAAGCTCCACTCTGAGCATTGTTCTTTTTTCAGGGTCCATAGTTGTTTCCCAAAGCTCCGAAGGATCCATTTCTCCAAGACCTTTGTAGCGCTGAACCTTACACGAAGATCCCATTTCCGCTATAAGCTTGTCACGTTCCTCATCGGTAAATGCGAACTTTTCAACAAGATTCGCATTTTTGCCCTTAAACACCTTAAACAAAGGAGGCTGTGCAATATATACATGACCGTTGTCAATCAACGGACGCATATATCTGAAGAAAAAGGTCAGGAGCAGCGTTCTTATGTGCGAACCGTCAACATCGGCGTCTGCCATAATTATGACCTTTCCGTATTTCAGCTTTGACAAATCCATGTCATCACCTATACCGGCACCAAGCGCATGAATAACGGGAAGCAGCTTTTCGTTTGAATAAACCTTATCTATTCTTGACTTTTCAACATTAAGCATTTTTCCCCACAAGGGCAAAATTGCCTGAAATTTTCTGTTTCTTCCCTGTTTTGCCGAACCGCCTGCGGAATCACCCTCAACTATATACAGCTCCGCATAGTCTGCACCTTCATCTGTACACTTTGCAAGCTTTCCGAGCAGCGACGCATTAGTGGCAGCCGAATTTTTTCGGGTTGCTTCTCTTGCTTTTCGCGCAGCCTCTCTTGCACGGGACGCCGTTAACGTCTTTTCTATTATAACCTTTGCAACTCGCGGATTTTCCTCTAAAAATGCGGCAAATTTATCGTTAATCGCATTTTCAACAAGCGTTCTTGCCTCCGAGTTTCCAAGCTTTGTTTTTGTCTGTCCTTCAAACTGCGCCTCCGACAGCTTAACGCTGATAATTGCAGTAAGTCCTTCTCTTGTATCCTCTCCCGAAAGGTTTTGATCCTTGTCCTTTAAAAGATTTGTTTTTCTCGCATAATCGTTTAATACTCTTGTAAGTCCCGATTTAAAGCCCGTTTCATGTGTACCGCCGTCGCCGGTATGAATATCGTTTGCAAAGCTCATTATAACTTCATTATATGAATCGGTATACTGCATTGCAAGCTCCAAGGTCATATCCTTTTTCTCTGCTTCAACATAGATAATCTCATCATGAATAGGCTCTTTGTTTCTGTTAAGATAGCTTACAAATTCCTTTATACCGCCCTCGGCAAAAAGCTCTACCGTTTTATTAGGCTCAACTCTCTTATCGGTAAAAATAATTTTTACACCCTTGTTCAAAAATGATTGCTCTCTCAATCTCTTTAAAAGCACATCATAGTCAAATTCCAATACCTCAAACATTTCGGGATCGGGCTTGAAGGTGATTTTTGTTCCCGTTTTGTCGGTATCGCCTATTACTTTTAAAGAACAGGTAGGCTTACCTCTTTCATAGCTCTGATAATAAACGTGCTTTCCGTCCGAAACCTCAACCTCAAGCTTTTCGGAAAGCGCATTTACAACAGATGAGCCTACTCCGTGCAGACCTCCCGAAACCTTATATCCTCCGCCTCCGAATTTTCCTCCGGCATGAAGCATTGTGAGAACAACCTCAACCGTGGGAATACCCTGCTGAGGATGAATTCCTACCGGTATACCTCTGCCGTTGTCCGTTACGGTTACGGAATTGTCGGGATTGATATCAACAATAATCTTATCACAATATCCCGCAAGCGCCTCGTCAATCGAGTTGTCTACAATTTCATAAACCAAATGATGTAAGCCTGCCGATGAGGTAGAGCCTATATACATTCCGGGACGTTTTCTTACTGCGTCCAAGCCTTCCAAAACCTGAATTTGGCTCTCGTCATATTTTGTTTCAATTTTTTCTTCCATCAATTAGTCCTCCAATCTGCCGCATGACGGCAATACAATATTATTAAAACATACCTGTAATTTAAATGTTTATCGGTATGCCGTATATTTACATTATTATTTTCCCTGCGTCCGAGCGTTTATATATTGTCTGAGATGCTACCGAAGAAATATAAACTTTTGTTTCTCCCTCATAATTTGTCACTACATACGATTTCGGTAAATCATCGCATATGTTGACAACAGCTCCCGTTTTCTGAGCCTCTGCCAAAAAATTACGGCTTGATTTCGCAATCGTAGTATTATCCATATCAAAAACCGCAATAATATCCTCTGTCCTGACAACTACATCACTGCCTATATGCAAAAACAATTAAAACGCCCTCACTTTTAAAAATTATGATATGTATTTCTAAAAAATAAACTGTAAATCCACATCATATATATTATACACCATTTTTTTATAAAAATCAATAAAAAAAGCTCTTTATTTTTAATATTTGTTATATTTTTGCAAATAGTTAATAACACTTAAAAGAAAAAAAACAAAATAACAGATTAATATTTGATTGAATTTATAAACGAAAATGACTCAACCCCCTTTTTTTAGAGATTGAGTCATCTTTTTACATTTTACGCCGATTCAGAAAGCGTTATAATATGTCAGCATCCGCAGTGGTTACAGTTATTATTGTTTCCGTCTGTAAATTCCGATCTTTCCGGCGGGAAAAACTCATCTACAGGGAAGCAGATTCTTTCGAACAGGTCACATGGATTATCGTCTGTTGCGCCTATACATTCTTTCTGTGGTATACAGAAATCATATGCAGGTATTAACAGTTGAACTCTGCGTTCAAGCTTAATAATAGAGAATATACCGATAGATACAAACACTCTCTTTTGCTCTCCGCCCAGAATCAAGTTATCGTCAAATACACGGCATACCGATTCGGGAACGCTTGCAAGGTCAAAGTCATCATCGCAGCAGCAATCCTTATCCTTCACATCAACAATCTTTGCGCCGAGAGTTATAGGATCTACAACCTCTACTACGGCATTTGGCATATTGGTTTTGCGCCACAGCTGCGGATCGAAAGCGTCCTCCTTATACTTTGACGCAAACACCTTTGCATTGCCCTCCGAACCAAACAAAATAACCTTCTTGTCAAAGGTCGCAAGACCTTCTACCTCGGTGGGTCTTCCTACTCCCGTAAATACCGCAAGTGTAATTTTGAAGAAATATTTCAAATCAACGGAATAGAAGCCTCTGTTAAATGGTACTGCTTCTATATCGGAAAATACCCATATAATTTCCGCCTTGGTGCATTTAACATTTATAGCTCTGTCAACAACATTCTGTGCTGCCGCCGTCAAATATACTCTTATATTTTCAAGACAGTCTTTATCATTACATTGTTCAAGATAGATAAAAAATTACATCCATTGTTTAAACACAACAGATATTTCAAAGATATTTTGTTTTGAACCCTTTTCACGCTTATAAAAAATAGCGTTAATAATCTTTTTTATAGTCAGATTTTTTTCGGGTACGGACATGGTGTAATAGTTATTGACAAGGTTTTCGAGGGTGGGGATAATTTTTTCTTTAGTTGCACACGAACCTATTTTCTTCAACTCGGATTCCTTGTCATTTAGCATAGCATTCATTTTAGAGATATTTGCGGCAAGGATTTGGCTGCGGCGCAGGAAGGTATCTATTGTATATACTCCCTGTTCAAGCAAATCGTGGAGTGTTTCTTTTTGATTATTCAGCGTTGAAAGCTGTTTTTTTATAGCGGCTATATCGTCACGAATTATTTCAGTATCAACTGTATTTTGTTTTTTTTCGGACTTAATTTCCAACTTAAAGCCTTCCAATGATTTTTTTAAACTATTATAAACCGCATCTTCAACCTTATCAATTGTAATTGATTTATTGCAATTGTTATTAACGCAAAGCAGGCGAGGACCCGTTTTTTTTGATGTTTGGCGAGACATAAGCCGGCCGCAATTTGCGCAGCGAATAATACCGGCAAAGGGGTTTTTTATATCACCTGTAAATGAGGGTGGATGCGAACGTGTTTTTCTTATATTCTGTGCCGCATTAAACAATTCTTCATCTATTATTGGTTCATGCACGCCTTGAGAGATAATCCATTCGGACTTGGGGTTTAATTCGGAGCGGTGTTTATCGGTCGGAGTTTTCTTTTTGATATGTTTTTTTCTATTCCATACTATCTTACCGATATAGGTTGGGTTTTGGAGATAGAAGCGTATGGTGTTTCGTGAAAACGGAGCGTTTGACCTTGTTCTGTAACCCATTGAATTTAATGTTTCGGCTATGATATGACTGCCGATATGTTGATTTACATACATATCAAATATTTTTCTTATTACCTTTGCTTCTTCCTCATTAATTTCCAATGTGGGGCGTTTATCAATATATGTTCGTTTATAGCCGTATGGCGGTTCGCCTACATGATAGCCGTCCATGAGCGTTCTTTTTACTCCCTGCTGCAAACGCTGTGTTATTTTCTTTAATTCCTGTCGTGCAAACAACATTTGTATTTCTGTTGAAAATTCGTCTAACTCATCATTTAAATTATATATCTTTCTCGGTGTTATTATTTTGGTGTTATGCGATTTAAATGTATCTAATATAATACCTCTGTCCTTTGTGTCAACACGTCCCAAACGGTCAATATCCATGCACAATACACCGTCAAATTTGTCAGCTTCAATATCCGACATTAATTTTATCATTTGCGGTCGGACAAAAAGTCCGTCACCGGAAACAACTTCCTCATAAATATCAATTATTGTAAGGCTGTTTGTTTTTGCAAATTCCAACAGTGTTTTTTTGTGACGTGACAGCGTTTCTTCCATACTTTCATCTTCCGGGTCACTTCTTGACTTTCTTAAATATAATGCAACGATCATAAAAAACTCCTTGATTTAAAAAGTTAATCTATTATTCGCGTCTTGAGCTTTCCTTTTCAATTGCTTACAACTTGTAATCAATTGGTCTGCACCCTCGGAAATTAGCCTTTTTTTCAAAACAAGCAATTCCTTTTACATTTATCCTTTGCTCTAAAGTTTAAATTTAACCGGCTACTATGTTTCAATATTATCCCATACACTATCAGAATAAAGTAATAATGCTTCTTTCAAATTTTCAAGGCTTTCATCTATTGTCTTGCCTTGTGAAGCTACTCCGCTGACAATATCAGTTGCAACATACCAATTATCTTCCTTTTGGATAAAGACTTTACACTTAATTGACATCATAATCATCTTTCTTTGTTTTGTTATATGACATTTCTTCTGCATTATTAAGGGTTACAGCGTTTACATGGTTCACGACCTTG
>JAXEIW010000021.1:0-20335 GCA_034101885.1 Clostridia bacterium
TTAAAAAAACAACTTCAAAAACGCCTTATCAGTACTTGAAGGATTACAGACATTCTCTCGCTGTATCCATGCTTAAAAATGGAATGCGTCCAAGCGAAATTGCACCAAAGGTCGGATATGATTCTATATATTCATTTTCAAATGCAATAAAGAAACAATTCGGCAAATCCCCTAGTCAGTTACAGCAAGAACTGTTGAGATCCCAGCCACTAAATCAAGATTCAACTTCTTTGAATTGATTTTAATATTTATTTTTATACTGTTTGGAGACAGCAGTTCAACCTTGTATGCCTTTCCATTATTCCATAAAATTGATACCTCTATATTATGTTTAGCAACCAATCCCTTTACGGATCCCTTTTTCCATTTATCAGGCAATGCAGGCAGAATTTCTATTGTATCATCACTGCTCTGTACAAGCATATTTGCCACACAAGCAGTAAATCCAAAATTCCCGTCAATCTGAAACGGCGGATGTGCATCAAATAAATTCGGATAAGTTCCTCCGTTATTGTGATAATTTATGGCTTTTCCGGATGGTACTAATTTAAGCTGTCTCTGCAAATGCTTCAAGGCCATATTTCCATCTTTCAAGGCAGTATAACAGCATGCTTTCCAACTCAAACTCCACCCTGTGCCTGTTATTCCTTTTTTGCGAAGAACATTTCTGCACGCATCAGCAAGCTCCGGTGTTTTTTCCACAGAAATCTGGTTCCCCGGGAATAAACCATACAAATGTGAAATATGTCGGTGACACACATCAAATTCTTCAAAATCTTCTTCCCACTCCATTAAGCTTCCGTCTCTTCCAACCTTTAACTCATTCAGTTTTGGAAGAATTTCTTCTATTTTTTTTGAAAGTTCGCTTTCTATCCCAAGAACTTTTTCGGCTTTCAGCAATTTCCTGAACAAATCACGAACTATACCTGTTGTCATCGCTGATGAACGTGTAATTGCACATTTATTTCCTTCAAAAATAAAACTGTTTTCCGGAGATGTTGTTGGAGCAATAATATAATAACCGTTATATTCACGCATAATATCAATATAAAATAATGCAGCATCACACATTATGGGATAAATTTTATTCTCAAGAACCTGAATATCATTTGTATACTCATAGTAATCAAAAATCTGAATTGCCAACCAACCGGATCCCATATTCCAACACATACACTCCGAATTATTAATCGCTCCGCCACCGCATTGATTACTATGTCCCCATATATCAGTATTATGGTGGCAGACAAATCCTCTTGCTCCATAATAAGCCTCTGCAACCTTTTTCCCTGTTATATGCACCTTTTCGACTAACGTCATGAATGGTTCAAAACATTCCTTCAGATTTGTATTCAGCACAGGCCAATAATTCATCTGTGTATTAATATTTAAAGTATAATTACAACTCCATGCCGGTATCCAATCTTCATTCCATATACCCTGTAAATTTGTAGCCTGAGTTCCAGGCTGAGATGATGCAATAACAAGATATCTGCCGTAATTGAACATAAGCTCATACAAGCCAACATCGTTGCCGTCAAAAGCTGAAAGTCTTTCAACAAGGTCGCAGTCTGTAATCTCGTCTGTAAGTTGAAGTGATGCTCTTTCATACTGTCCCTTGTTCCTTTCAATTGCTTCTGATTTTAACATCTCAAATGTCTTTTGTGGAGTCAGCTGATTCATGCATTTTTCATACAACTTTGTCCTATCAGGGTTATAATATGTTGTATTTACAGCAAATAAAATATCGGCACAGTCAGTATTTCTGACGCTGATTGTTTTTTGATCTACCGAAACACTGCCCGAACCTGCCAGAACTTTTACACCACAAACAAATTCCGTCCCCTGCTCATCATAGGTATATACCGGATTTCTACTTATGCTGCCGTCTCCTGGACACTCACAAAAAAAGGCAATCGTATTGTCTTCCTTTTTTTCATCTGTAAGCTTATGCAGTGTATCAAAGGACACAGCAATATCAAATTCAGCATCAGCTGAAAATCTCATCACTATGCAATTGTCCGAAACAAAGTACTCTCTTCTATAATGAATTCCATTGCTCACATACGAAACAGATACAACAGCGGTTTTCAAATCAAGCTCACGCTTATATTGCGTTATGTCTTTATGTCCAAAATCTATGTATAAGTTTCCAAGAGGCATATATAATTGAGTTTCTTTTGAATTCATATTTTTTTCCATCAGTGCTTCAGCCGCCTTATACTCACCATTAACAGTCAGATTTCCGGCTTCTTTAAACGCTGATACCGCATCATGCTCAGGTTTTATTTCAAATCGCTTTCCCGACCATATTGAATCTTCATTAAGAGATACCCTTTCAACGTCTGTTTTTCCGTAAACCATAGCACCAAGCCTTCCGTTGCCAATCGGCAGAGCCTCCTCAAAGCTTTCTGCTACATTTTTGTAATATAATAAATGTTCCATATATCTATCCTTCCGCATATTTAATAATTATATTGCATCTTTCTACTGACTGCATTTATACAAAATCTACATTTTTTAATTATAATATAAAATAAAGACTGCGATTCAAATACAAACTTAAATACATAACAATCAGCTTTTCACACCGCCAACATTAACTCCTCCGAGAATGTATCTCTGGAAAACTGCAAATGTAAGAAACGGCGGCACACTTGCCAGTATGAGTGCCATGAAATATGTATTCATCTCAATTGATGAATCGGCTTTTAATCTATATACTTTTACTGCTGTTGTAACCAAAGTCTCATCAGAAAGAACAAGATATGGTGTAAAAAAGTTAGACCAAGAAGCATTTAATGTCATTATTGATACATATATAACTACAGGAAGCGAAAGCGGTAGCATAATTTTAAAAAATATTCCCAAATTTCCGCTTCCGTCAAGCTTTGCCGCTTCAACATATGAAATCGAAATCGAATCAAAACAGTTTTTAAACAAAAGGACATTAAAGGAATTAGCTCCTGCTGCAAGCCACATAGGCCAGAATGTATTCAGAAGGCTGACTCCTTCAAACATACCATTTGAATTTGCAAATGGAAAACTCATGTATGATATAAACAACGGAACCGTCCTCATTGATGACGGCATCATTAATGTCCATAGAACCAAAGACATTATCAATGTTGTCCCTTTAGGCTTAAGCCTTGAAAGAGCATACCCTGCAAATCCCGGAACTGTGATTGCAAAAAACAATTCACCGAATGCCATAATTAAAGTATTTATTATACTATTGCCAAACTGAACCTCTTTCCATGATTCTGAAATTCGTGTTATAACTATCTCCCATGTGAGATTTTCAGGAAAAAAAGAAATATTTTTATATATTTCCTGTGTATCTTTAAATGCACCCATAAGTACCCAAATCGCAGGGATTAAACATAAAATCGAAATTATTAAAATTGCTGCAAACAATATCCAATATACTATCTTTCCTTTTGTGGTCTTCAAATCCGAACTATGCAAGACACCTGAAGTTTTTTCACTAAACCTTCTCATATTTCCTCCTATTAAAGTTAAGTATTTTATATTAATTAATGCTCACTGAATAAATGCGATTTTCAATCGCATTTAGAAAAATTATGACTGTTGTCAAAATTTTTCGTGTAAAATCAAAGATTTTACACAATTCGCATTGATAAAGTCTGCTGAAATAAATATTTTGGTAGCAAAATATTTATTCATGGTGCAAGGATTTTTTGCAAAAATTCACAAAATCCTTGCACCAAAACAATTCTGAAACGATTGTAAGCCGCTGTGCGGCTGCGTTTCATAATTGTTCAGTAGCCATTAAATTAATAAAATTAAAAATGCAGGGGCTGCAAAAATACAGCTCCTGCATAATTTTTTATTCCAAAACCACCATCTGGTGACATTCTATTTCATCTACCTTGTATTTTACCGTACCGTTTTCTTGGGTATAAGGAATTTCTTTCATTTGCGGTGCAAGATATACCTTGTTTATTTTTTGGGGGATTTTAAGTTCAACCTCCGTATTGTATACAGGGTATATATCTTCGATTATTTCGGTGCTTTTTCCTCGTCTTACAGGAACGGCATACAAAAGATGATTTATATATCTGTCACCCTGCTTCATCAAGGTTGTAACACCCTGTGCGCCCAAATTTGTTCGTATTGTTTTATTATCGCCCAAAAGCAAATCGAGAGCATGAGTAACAATTCTTTTCAGAATAAGAGATCCCTTGTCCGCATATTCGTCGAATACCTGCCATGCGATGTAAATTCCGTCCTTGCCCTCAACCATTCCGGGTGCGGCATATTCGGGCTTGTTAGGTGTGTGACGATGGGAACTGAAATGTTCAATATCTCTGTTAAAATACGGATTTTCACAGCTTCCAAGCTCTTTTCCGCCGTTTAAGCTTATTACCTCGCCTTGAGAATAAAGCACATATGCCGATTCGTATAAGCCCTCCATTTCAAAGCCAGGTCTTAAATAACTCGGTCTGTATATATTTTCTTGCTTGTAATCTGCGCCGAAATCAAAAGCAAATTCGTCTTTGTCGATATAAAGACCGCCTTTTCCTGTTGCAAGAATTTTTCCGCCGTTTTTTATAAAGTTATCAAGCTTTGCTTTAAATTTGTCATTTACCCTTACCAAGTCGGGAAGAATAATAACTTTGTATCTGTTAAAATCAGAGTCCATATCAACTACATCAAACAGGTATTTGCCCTCTAACAGTATTCTTGCCGCACCGGAGTCAATTTGTGTTGTCACACCTACCTGTGCGGTGCCGAAACAGCCCGAATAGGATTCATACGAGAAAAGAGCAACATCGGTAATTTGATGAACATTATCGAGCCATGGCTCTTTTTTCTCCAATTCGGAATATGCGGCGCCTATCAGCTTGTATGTAGCCATATCCATTTTGCCTTCCGGGTGCATCTGATCACCGATTGATGATTTTGCACCGTTTGCGGCATTTAAGCTTACCTCATAACGCAGCGCGTTTGGGTGTTTAAAACCTCCGAATTCTCCCCAGCTTTGATGAAATTTGCCGGTCATTCCGAGAAAATCCATTCCGAGACTTTGCACATATCTTGCAGACAGTGGGAAATGGTCATATCCCCATCCGCCTGTAGGCAGAGATTCAAGCTCAAGATGTGTATTCATTTCGGCAATGTCTCGGCGACCGCCTGCAATATGTCCGCCGTTGTGGAATACGGGCAAACCGGGTTTTACGGAGTCTATTGTTTCTCTTACCCTTCTTGTATAGTTGGCATAAACTCTTTTTGCCAGTTCATAAACAGCCGTATCATCTTTAGGAGTTTTTCCCTCGTCACGCAGAGTTTTTCGGCAGGTACTGCAATAGCATGGCTGAATACCTACAATGTCAAGAAATATTCCGTCTGCGTCATAATTTTCACATACTTCCTTTATCTGTGCAAGAAGATAATCAAGATATGGCGTGTTCATACAGAATTTGTGATAGCCGGGAGTCATAAAATCCTTTACCCACGTGGTATTGTCCTCTTTGTCCCTTACAAGCCACTCAGGATGTCGTCTTGCATATTTTTCATCAAGCCCCGCTGAAAGATATACAGGCGTTTTTACTCCTATTTCGTGAGCGGCATCAATTTCTGCTTTTAATAAATCGAATTTTAAATTGGGATGCATTTCATTTGCCTTTGACGGATGATATGCCCATCCGTGGTGACACTTTGAAAAAACCGTAATGGAATTCACATGACCGGTCTTTAATGCTTCTTGAAATTGTTTCTTGTCAAAACGGCTTCCTATACCTTCAATTGCTTCGCCGGTATGGAAATCCAAATGTACTTGTCTGAAATTCATAAGTATTCTCCTTTTTGATAATGATATGTTATTATATCTGTTTAACAAATATTTTGGTATTTAGCCAAAAATCTTCCGGATATAACATTATTAACTTATTTTACTTATTATATACTTTTTGTTATTAAAAGTCAACTTTAATTGAAAAATAAAGGTGATTTTTTCAGAGAATAATAATCTTAATTTCTTGACTTGCAGAATAACAAATCATAAATTATAAAAAACAATCTTATTACTGTTTTGGGGGTTATAGAACTGAATAAAAGCGACACTATGAGAGCAAAATGCCAAGATGACACGATTATTTTTAATAATATGTATACATAATATGAAAAAAATTCCAAATATCTTGACAAGCAAAAGAAAAAATGTTATAATAGCACATAGTGTGCTGAAAGTCGAGGTGTGATATCGTGTCAAAGAATAAAATACAAAATAGAAACAGCACAGAACTGATTTATGACAGTATGTCGGATTCGATATTGGATATTACTGAAAAGTTAGTAAAAAAAGACGGCGTACATACTATTACCGTCAGAAAAATTTTAGAAGAATTAGGTATCACAAACAGAGTATTTTACAATCGTTTTAAAAATGTAGATGAGGTTCTTGAATTGGTTTATACCAAACTAGTGATGGAAATGAGAAAGACGGTCAAGTCGGATATAGATCCCGAAAAAGATTTTTTCGGATATATAACCGATTTGGGTGTTAAGGCATTAATGGCCACATACGAGATAAAAATGGAATTTTCAAGGTATATGTTTGAACATGATTCCCTTACCAATGCAAACCGTGTATGGTGGACAGATGAAATCAAGAAAATAATCAGGCTTGGAAAAGACTTGGGAGTTATAAAAAAGGATATTGACGAGGAAAGGCTTGCATATTCGATTTGGTGTTTTCTTAGGGGATTTAATGCAGATGCTGTTTTAAGAAAAATTTCCAAAGAGGAAGCTATTGAAAATTTCAAATTCGGGTTTAAGTGTTTGTTAAACGGTGTAAAAGCATAATGATTGATTTTAGACAGAGGAAACTCTGTTTAAAATTTACTCGGCACATTGTGTGCTGAGTAAAAAATATATATCTGAAGTATTGCATCGGCGATGCTTCAAAAAAATTATGAGCATACTGTGTGCTGAAAGGAGGTAATTTATGTCATTCAACATTTTGGGAACAGGATTTTATGTACCTGAACAAGTTATCACCAATAATGATTTGACCGAAATGGTTGATACATCGGATGAGTGGATAACAAAAAGAGTCGGAGTTAAGCAAAGACACATTTCGAAAAATGAAACTGCGGCGGATTTTGCCCTAAAGGCTTCTTTGGCTGCTCTTGAAGCTTCTTCGGTAAAGCCCGAAGAGCTTGATTTGATAATAGCGGCAAGTATAACGTCAGACAGCGTTTGTCCGACTGTTGCAAGCTCGGTACAAAGAGATATAGGAGCAAATTGCCCTGCCTTTGATATTAATTCGGCCTGCAGCGGATTTTTATTCGGACTTGATATTGCGTCCTCTTACTTTGAAAGAGACGGAATAAAAAATATACTTGTTGTGGGAGCTGAAAGGTTAAGTAAGGTAATTGACTGGAAAGACCGTTCCACTTGTGTTATTTTCGGTGACGGTGCCGGCGCTTTTGTTTTAACAAAAGGCGACAGTCTGCTTTCGTCAACCATCTATACAAAGGGCGGTGACAGCGTCTTATCCATTCCGAATTATATCGGTACTTCCCCTTTTTATGAAAAGGAAGCAAAAAAACCGTGTTTGTTTATGGAGGGGCAGGAAACCTTTAAATTTGCGGTAAACAGGATAGTTGAGGATATAAAATGCGTAACTGAAAAGGCAGGTATATCGATTGAAGATATAGACTATGTTGTTCCGCATCAGGCTAACATCAGAATTATAGATTATGCATCAAAAAGGTTGGGAATACCAAAAGAAAAGTTTTTTGTAAATATAGAAAAATATGGAAACACTTCCGCTGCAAGCGTACCTATTGCGTTTGCCGAACTTGACAAAAGCGGAAAACTAAAAAAAGGCGATATAGTTGTTATGTCGGCTTTCGGAGGCGGATTATCAAGCGCAGCTTGTTTAATCAGAATATAAATAAATTAATGCTCACTGTATAAATGAGATTTTCAATCGCATTTAGAAAAATTATGACTATTGTCAAAATTTTTCATGTAAAATCGAAGATTTTACACAGTTCGCATTGATAAAGTCTGCTGAAATAAATATTATTTATTGTGCAAGTTTTTTTGTAAAAACGCCAAAACCCTTGCACCTACACAATTATGAAACGCTTGTAAGCCGCTGTGCGGTTGCCTTTCATAATTGTTCAGCAGTCATTAAATAAAAATGATTATATGCAAAATATAATTGTCGAAATTGTCTTCTTTCAAGTAATAAATTTAAATAAAAATAAAAGATAATATAAAAATATAGAATAAAATATTGTATTTTGCATGAATTTATGTTACAATATAAATTAGACGAGAAATGTCCCAACGTATAAATGGTGGGACCGGTTCGTTATTTAATTTAACAAGAATAATAATCGGAGGATTTGTGCAAAAAGTGAAAAAACGCACACATAAATTTGGTTTATGGCAGAATATATAGAAAAAGAAGAACTGACAAGGCAGAAGGGTTTTCTTTTAAAAATTAAGGAGCTTAACAACAGATTTGCCTCAGAAAAAGGCAGAGCGCCTTTGGCAAAAACCGAAACCTACGGCTGCCAGCAGAATGAAAACGACACAGAACGAATAAGAGGAATTTTAAAAGAGGCAGGGTTTGAATTTTGCGACACAGAGGACAAGGCTGATGTTGTAATTTATAACACCTGCGCAGTAAGGGAAAATGCGGAGCAAAAGGTTTTCGGAAGACTCGGCATTTTAAAGCATATTAAAGAATCAAAACCGGATATGATTATAGGCTTGTGCGGATGTATGGTTCAGCAGGAACATATCACAGAAAAAATTCAAAAGATTCACAATCATGTTGATCTTATATTCGGAACACACGCGCTTTATAAATTACCCCAACTGCTGTATGAGGCAATAACGAAAAAAAGAAAGAAAAGCATTGTGGACATTGAAAGCATTGACGGGAAAATTGCCGAAGACCTGCCCATATTGAGAGATGATAATAATAAGGCGTGGGTATCGATAATGTACGGGTGCAACAACTTTTGTTCCTACTGCATTGTACCCTATGTAAGAGGAAGAGAAAGAAGCCGTACAAGCGATGCTATTATAAAAGAGGTCAAGTCCCTTGTTGCCGGCGGATGCAGTGAAATATGTCTTTTGGGGCAAAATGTAAATTCGTACGGCAAGGATTTGGAGGAAAACATTGATTTTGCTCAGCTTTTAAGAATGGTAAACGATATTGAAGGAGTGGAAAGAATACGTTTCATGACATCGCATCCAAAGGATTTGTCGGACAGCCTGATTGACGCAATAGCCGAATGCGATAAAGTCTGCAAACAGCTTCACTTACCTGTTCAGGCAGGAAACAACAGAGTGCTGCGGCAAATGAACAGAAAATATACCCGTGAAGAGTATCTTGAAAAAATAAAAAAGGTTAAAAAAAGGATTCCCGGAATATCTCTTTCCACCGATATAATCGTGGGATTCCCAACGGAAACCAAGGAAGAATTTGAAGATACTCTGGATATAATAAGACAGGTTGAATATGACAACATATTCTCATTTATCTATTCAAGACGTGAGGGAACGCCTGCCGCAAAGCTTGACTTTGTCCTGAGCGAGGAAGAAATTCACGAAAATTTTAACAGGCTTTTGGAAGTGCAAAACGAAATATCAAAGCGCAAAAATGACGCATATGTGGGAAAGATAGAAAGGATCCTTGTTGACGGCGAAAGCAAAAACAATGAAAATATGCTTTCGGGAAGAACCGATTCGTCAAAGATTGTTAATTTCAAGGGAAACAAGGATTTAACCGGCAAGTATGTCAATGTAAAAATAACACAGGCTCATACATGGAGCCTGAACGGCGAACTTGTTGAATAACAGCACTGTTTTGAGTACCATGCTGTTTATAAAATAAAGAAAGCCGTTTATGAAAGGAGCTGTGACCGCAGTTATGATAGAAAAAACCAAGCCTGAAGAACTTGACAGAATCATGGAAATTTATGCCACCGGCAAAAAAATTCAGATTGAAAACGGAAATCCGAATCAATGGCTTGACGGATACCCTAAAAGAGAGCTTGTTGAAGAGGATATAAAAAAAAGCATTAGCTATACCGTAAAGCAAGACGGAAAAATTATAGGAGTTTTTGTATACTTTAAGGGAAACGATCCCACTTATGACAAAATAGACGGCAAGTGGCTTGACGATGAAGAATACGGAGTTATACACCGTATAGCTTCCTGCGGAAAGGGAGTTTTTTCGGAATGTGTGGACTGGTGTTTAAATCAGCATTATAATATCAGAATCGATACACACAGGGATAACAAAATTATGCAACATTTAATATTGAAACACGGATTCTCTTACTGCGGAATAATATGGATTGAGGATGGTTCCGAAAGACTTGCATATCAATTAAACAACAGTAAAAGATTACAGTATCAGATTAAATAAATTTTAAAGTGTTAAGGACACGGAAAGGAAAGAATCAAAATGACAATATATGAAAAAGCACACGAATTGGGAGAAATGATTAAGGAGTCGCCTGAAATGCAGGCAATGAACGATGCGGAAGAAGCGCAGAAAAATGATGCAAAATCCGAGGAACTGCTGAAAGAATTTAATTTAAAACGTATGAATCTTGTGCGTGATATGCAATCAGGCAAGATTAAGCAGGAGGAAGCGGTTATAAAAAATAACGAGGCTTTTGCCGAAATGGTTAAGCAAAGCGAAACAATTAAAAATTATGTAGAAACAAAGAAGGCATTTGACAACATGGTGCAGGAAATAAATCAAATATTGAATGTTTACATTACGGGACAGGATTCCGGCTGCACTCATAACTGCAGCACCTGCGGAGGCTGTCACTAATCTATATGTGAAAAAGCATAATCTTTTTGGGGGTGTTTGACAAATGGCCGAAATTTCACCAATGATGAGCCATTATCTTAAAACAAAGGAAGAATGCGGAGATTGCATATTGTTTTACAGGCTCGGTGATTTTTATGAAATGTTTTTTGATGATGCGATTACCGTATCGAGAGAATTGGAATTGACGCTTACCGGAAAAAGCTGCGGAATGGAAGAAAGAGCTCCCATGTGCGGAGTCCCTTTCCACAGCGCAAATACATATATTGCAAGACTTGTCGAAAGAGGTTATAAGGTTGCTGTCTGCGAGCAGGTTGAAGATCCGAAAACCGCAAAGGGAATGGTAAAAAGGGAAATCGTGAGAGTCATAACTCCCGGTACCGTTCTTGATGAAACAATGCTTGACGAAAGACGTAATAATTATCTTTGTATTATAAATATGCAGCCCGACTCTGCCGCACTGGCTTTTTGCGATGTATCAACAGGGGAAATATATCTTACAACCGTTATGGGAAAAGAATCTGTTTTAAATGAAACAGCAAGATATAATCCGTCGGAGTTTATAGTTAACGACATTGCCTATTCGAAGCTTTCCGATATTATCGAAGCAAGATTTCATGTGAAACCTCAACAGATGGGAGATGAGTATTTTAACAGCTTTTTGAGCGAGGAAAGAATTAAGGCACAGTTCAGAAAAAATATAGATGAGCTTGGACTTGCTCCCGATTCGCCCGAATGCAATGCTGTTTACGCAGTATTAAAATATCTTGACGAAACCCAAAAGAACGGACTTGAATATATAGACAAGCTGATGATATATTCCGTAGAGGAATATATGGATATTGATATGGCTACGCGCAGAAATCTTGAAATAACGGAAACAATGCGTGAAAAGCGTAAAAAGGGATCTCTTTTGGGGGTGCTTGATAAAACAAAAACCTCAATGGGAGCAAGACTTTTAATTCAATGGCTCGAAAAACCTCTGATTAATCCCATAAAAATCAATAAAAGACTCTATTCCGTAAAAGAATTGTATGATAATCCCATAATGCGTGATGATATAGGCAGCATTCTGAGCGGCATATATGATATTTCAAGAATAATCAGCCGTGTGGCAACAAATACCTTGACCCCTAAAGACATGGTGTCACTGAAACAATCGCTTTTAAAGCTGCCCGAGCTTGAATATCAGCTGTCGCAGACAAAATCTCCTGTTTTGTCCGAAATGTATTCAAAGCTTGATATATTGCAAGATTTGGCGGAACTTTTGGATAACGCAATAGACGATGATGCGTCATCTGTTTTAAAGGACGGGAAGATAATAAAAAAAGGCTACAATGAGGAACTGGAAAAATACCGTGACGCAATGACAAACGGGAAAAACTGGATTGCAAAGGTTGAAGCGGATGAAAGAGAAAAAACCGGAATAAAAAACTTAAAAACGGGATATAACAAGGTGTTTGGATATTATATCGAAGTTACAAAATCAAATATATCCGAAGTACCCGATAACTATATAAGAAAACAAACGCTGACAAATGCCGAAAGATACATAACACCGGAGCTTAAAGAAATAGAAGAAACGGTTTTGACAGCCGCCGAAAAGTTTAATGCACTTGAATTAAAGCTTTTCGACGAAATAAGGAATAAGGTAATGGCAGAATCGGAGCGTATCAAGAATGCCGCTGACGTTATAGCAACAACAGACGTACTGTATTCGTTAGCTCAGACTGCATATAAAAATAATTATACCATGCCTGATGTCACATCAACGGATGAGCTGACGATAAAGGACGGCAGACATCCCGTTGTTGAGGGAATGTTAAAGGATACGATGTTTGTTCCGAATGATACAAACTTAAACTGTACCGATTCAAGACTGCTTATAATAACAGGTCCGAATATGGCAGGTAAATCCACATATATGCGGCAGGTGGCGCTTATTACCCTTATGGCACAAATAGGAAGCTTTGTTCCGGCTTCCTATGCAAGACTGGGCGCTGTAGACAAAATATTTACAAGGGTTGGAGCCTCCGATGATATTTCTGCCGGGCAGAGTACATTTATGCTTGAAATGGCAGAGGTATCCAACATACTCAAAAATGCAACGTCAAAATCTCTTGTTATTCTTGACGAAATAGGCAGAGGAACAAGTACATATGACGGATTATCCATTGCATGGGCTGTTGCGGAGTATATTAACAACAAAAAGAAAATCGGCTCAAAAACTCTTTTCGCTACTCATTATCATGAATTGTCACAGTTGGAAGAAAAGCTTGACGGCATTGTGAATTACAGAATTGCCGTAAAAAAGCACGGCGATGATATAACATTTTTGAGGAAAATAGTGAGAGGCGGAGCGGACGACAGCTTTGGTATTGAGGTGGCAAAGCTTGCCGGTGTTCCGGACGAGGTTATAAAAAGAGCAAAGGAAATTCTTAAAAATATTGAAAATGACGATATTCAGAATGTAAATAAGCCCAAGCCCAAAAAGGAAGAGTCTACGGCACAGATAGGCTTTGAGGACAACAATGCTGCGGAAATAGTCGAAGAATTAAGAAGACTTGACGTTACAACGCTCACACCTATCGAGGCGATGAATAAGCTGTATGAACTTGCAAAAAAGGCTGATATGAGCTGAAAAAGCTATCTTTAAAAGTCAAGCCGACTGCTTTTTGCACATTATGATATGTATCACAGCAAAGCATTGGAACGGAGGATCAAAATGGGAAGAATAAATCTTTTGGATGAAGAAATATCAAATAAAATTGCCGCCGGAGAGGTAGTCGAAAGACCTGCTTCGGTGGTGAAAGAGCTTGTCGAAAACTGCATTGATGCCGGAGCTTCAAAAATCAATGTGGAAATAAAAAAAGGCGGTTCAACATTTATTAAGGTTTCGGACAACGGATGCGGAATGGACAAAGAGGACGCTGCCGTTGCCTTTCTTCGCCATGCCACAAGTAAAATAAAAACCGATGACGATCTTAATGCCATATATACCCTCGGATTCAGAGGAGAGGCGCTTTCGAGTATCGGTGCGGTTGCCATGGTTGATTTATTTACAAAAAGAAAAGAGGATAACTACGGAACTCATACGGTATGCAAGGGCGGCGAAATAATTTCCGACGAGGACGCCGGTCTGCCCGACGGCACAACCTTTATTGTAAAAAATTTGTTTTATAATGTACCTGCGAGAATGAAGTTCTTGAAAAAAGACGTTACCGAAGCAGGATATATTAATGATATTATGACAAGGTTTATTCTGGCACATCCCGAAATATCCTTTAAATTTATCAACAACGGTAAAGAAATTCTTTTTTCATCAGGTGACGGAAATTTGAAAAATGCGGTTTACGCCGTATATGGCAGAGATTTTGCAACCTCTATGATAGATGTTGATTACAGCGGCGAATACATAAATGTAAAAGGCATGACCGGAAAAGGCAATACCGCCCGTCCCAACAGAACATATCAGAGCTTTTTTATAAACGGAAGATATATAAAAAGCCCTATTATTATGCGAGCGGTTGAAGAAGCCTATAAAAATCAGATTATGATAGGAAAATTCCCTGTTTCGGTATTAAATATTGAAATAAATCCGTCTTTGGTTGATATAAATGTTCACCCCACAAAGCTTGAAGTGAAATTTTCAAACGAAAGTGAAATTTATACCTCCGTTTATCATGCGGTAAAGGAGGCTCTCTACAGAATTGCCGATATTCCGCAGATAAAAAAACCTGATAAGGAAGAAAAAAATACGGAATTTGTAAAAGACAGTATAACAGTCAAATCGCAGGTTCATATAAAGGAGATTGCAACCGATAAAAACATAAAACCGATTATCGAAATTAATAATGATAAACCGCCGAAAAAAGAGGAAAGCGTAAATACAATTTTTTCCGAAAACTCAAAAAATGTTGCCGCCCCCAAAATGTTTGAAACAGACATTTCCATATTTGACAATGCACTTAAAAAGGAATCCGGCGAAAAATCGTCAGAAGAACAGATTAGAGAAAAAACGGATAAACCGATTACAAGAGAAACAGGCGGAGAAGCTCAATTTACCGTTCCATCTGCAAAAAAAATTGATGACAACTCAAAGGATAAGAAAGATATAAGGGATACAGAAGATATAAAGGAAATAAAAAAATCCGAAAGCATACCCCCGGAGGAAAAAGAGCAGCCGAAAGAAATTCAAAAAAACATAAATATTCCGGAATATAAGCTTGTAGGACAGGTTTTTGATACATATATTATTATAGAAACAGGAGATGAAATGCGTCTGATTGATCAGCATGCAGCACATGAAAGATTAAAGTATGAGGAGCTTAAAAGTCTTATTGCCGAGAAAAAAGTATATTCTCAGCCAATGATTGTTCCTGTTGTTGTCGATTTATCGGCAAATGAAAAGGCTGTGTATATGCAAAATTCCGACTTTTTATCGTCAATCGGTTTTGAAACCGAGGATTTTGGAGATAATTCGGTTATAATAAGAGCGATACCGACAAACATGATTTTTGACGATGTTGAAGATTTGTTTGAGGAAATACTGTTGCAGCTTGATGAATTAAAAAGGGATATAATAACTCAAAAGCATGAAAGATTACTGTACACAATTGCGTGTAAAGCGGCAATTAAAGCAAATCATAAGCTTAGCGAAAGAGAACAGAAGGAGCTTGTTGACAGGGTGTTTGCTTTGGAAAATATAAACACCTGTCCTCACGGCAGACCGATTGTAATTTCCATGTCCAAAAAAGAAGTGGAAAAACAATTTAAAAGGATTGTTTGATCAAAAATCTCAATGGAGGATAATGTGAAAAATAAGCAGCGCATCTCATCTCGAAAGCCTGCCTTGAAGTATACACATACGTCGGCAACAGTCTTTCGAGCGACCTGCTTGCTTCTTTTTCACATTAGATTTGTGCCGCCGCATGGCGGCGGAGTGGAGGATAATATGTTCAGACTTGTGAATAAAAACAACCTGTCTTACTATGTGATAGATTCTTTTGAAGAAACCGGTTTGGTTAAGCATTGCTTTACAACAAGAGAGGGCGGAGTAAGCAGAGATGAGTTTTCATCACTCAATCTGCGTTTTAACTGCGATGATAAAAGAGAAAATGTTTTAAAAAACTATAAAATCATATGCGATGCAATAGGAGTGGATTATAAAAACCTGGTAATTTCAAAACAGGTGCATGAGGATAATATATGCAGAGTTACAAGTGCCGATTGCGGAAACGGAATCACAAAAGAAAATCGTTTTACAAGTGCAGACGGACTGATTTGCAGTGAGCCGGGCGTTCCGATTGCCACTCTTTATGCGGATTGTGTTCCGTTATATTTTCTCGATGTTAAAAACCGTATAATTGCCGAATCACATTCGGGCTGGAAGGGAACGGTTAAAAATATCTCGTCAAAAACCGTGGAAAAAATGGTTAATGATTATAATTCAAAGCCTGAAAATATCTTGGCGGCAATCGGGCCTTCCATAGGAGAGTGTCATTTTGAAGTGGGTGATGAGGTGGCCGAAGAATTTTTAAGGCTTCCTTACGGGAGCGTGAAAAAATACGGAGAAAAATATCATGTCAACCTACAGGAAACAATAGAAAAACAGTTATTGTCAGCAGGTATATCAAAGAAAAATCTTACTGTTGCCGGAATATGCACATATTGCAGCAGCGATTTGTTGTTTTCTCATCGTAAAACAAAGGGCAAAAGAGGCAATATGGCGGCAATAATGGAATTGGTGTAAACATAATTTCAAGGTCTTTGAAAAAAGTACAAAAACCTTGACCCGAACAATTATGAAACGATTGTAAGCTGCTTTGCGGCTGTGTTTCATAATTGTTCAACGTTCATTAATATAACATTTAATTAAGGATGGATGCCTATGAAAAAAAGGTATTATATAAATATACTTATGATTATGGTTTTATCTGTAATTATTTCCGGCTGTGATTTCAATCTGCCGAAAAAAGAGGAGGAGGAACAAGATACCGTTATAATAAACAGTGTGGAAGGTTCCAACTTGTTAAATTTGGGAATTGATACCGTTGATACGTTTAATCCGCTTTTTACCTCATCATCTTCGGTATATGATGCAATGCAGCTTATCTTTGAGCCGCTGTTTTCCTTTGATGATGCTTTAAATCCGATATGTGTGCTTGCGGAAGGATACACTGTATCAGGTGACAGAAAGACATATACAATAAACATAAAACAAGGTGTAAAATGGCATGACGGCACGGATTTTAACGCAATAGACGTATTACACACAATTAATTTGATACGGTACAAC
This sequence comes from Clostridia bacterium, assembly GCA_034101885.1. Taxonomy (GTDB): domain Bacteria; phylum Bacillota; class Clostridia; order UBA1381; family UBA1381; genus RGIG1988. The sequence goes on from JAXEIW010000021.1 coordinate 17,136, forward strand.
GAAACAAATTTTACATCACAGCTGCAATGCATTTCATCTGCGTCCTGCATAGATAACTACACCCTTTCGGTTACTTTTTCAAGAGCAGTACCGAATCCGGAGTCTGTGCTTTCCTTCCCTATCGTTCAAAACAGTGTAACTGCCGAAAATCCTGCGGATTATATACCTATAGGAACCGGTCCGTATTTGTATAACAATAAATCAAGCTCAAATAAAATAAGCCTTATTGTGAATGAACAATGGAGAGGAAACAAACCGTCTCTGCCTGAAATAAATCTGAATATTTTAAAGGATAAAGCAGAGGCTGCCGACGCATTTAATGCAAGTGAAACAGATATTATTACATCTGAAACAATGGACTTAAAATCCAACACGCCGAGAGGCGAAATATCAATAAATGATTATGTTTCGGATAAAATGGTTTTCTTGGGCATAAATAACGGTGAAAGCGTATTGAGCGGAACAAATACAAGAAAAGCTATATCTTATCTTATTGATAAAGAAAGTATTGTCACAAACGAAATTTTTTCAAGAGCAGTAGTTGCAAAAATCCCCGTAAACCCGTCTGCATGGTACTGCCCCGATATTCCTACGGCAAGCTATGACTCCGAATATATCCGCGAAATTCTTGCATTGGACGGCTGGTATATTAATGAAAACGGCGTCTTTGTGAGAGATAAGGTTGTAAAAGAGGAAGAAGGAGAAGAACCGGTTACGGTAAATGAAAACCTAAAGTGCGATATACTGGTTAATGACGATAATGACGAGAGGTACAGAATCGCACAGCGTATAGGAGATGCTCTGAACGGATTCGGTATAGAAAGCTCTATTATTTTAGTCAGCTTTGAAGATTACACGCAAAGAATCAGTGATAAAAACTATCAGCTTTTCATCGGCGAAGTAAAAATGCCGGGCAATATGGATCCTTACAACCTCGTTGTCGCGGAAAATTATTTTTCTTATTATACACAGCAAATGCATGAGGCTGTGTATCGATTGGGAACATATGCATCAAGCGAGGAAGAAAAAAATGCGTTTACCGAATATGCAAATCTGTTTAATGATGAAATGCCCTTTGTACCTCTGTTTTTCAGAATAGAAAGCGTTATATTTGAGAACAGGATTTCAGGGACAAGCAAACCGAATATGTTTACAAGTTATGTTTATCCGGAAAACTGGTATTTTACGGCTAAAAACAATAATCAAACGCAATGATATTAACAAAATATTGACGGAAGGGAATGATGTAAAATGGGGCCTGCAGATATAATAAGCTTTTTAAGGGAGAATAATAAAAGCTTTTCCAAAAGACAAAGGCTTATTGCGGATTATCTGCTTGAAAATTATGATAAGGCTGCCTATATGACTGCCTCCGCACTCAGTGAAACCGTGGGCGTGAGCGAATCTACGGTTGTCAGATTTGCCGCAGAGATAGGCTTTGAGGGTTATCAGCAAATGCAGAAAAGATTAAGGCAGATAACAATGACTCAATCCACAACCCTTAAAAGAATGGAAATCGCACAAAGACAGCTGAATAAGACCGGTATTCTTGAGGGGGTTTTAAAGGCGGACATAAGAATGATTGAACAAACGCTTTCGGAAATAGATCCCAAACAATTTGACGGTACAGTTGAAGCAATACTAAAAGCAAGAAATATCTATATTACAGGGGTGCGAAGCGCAGCATCTCTTGCTACCTTTACCGAGTTTTATTTCCATCTTATGTTCGATAATACCAAGCTTATTAATTCTGCCGATCCTGCGGATATGTTTGAGCAGGTATTAAGAATAAACAGCGAAGATGTTATAATAGGAATGAGTTTTCCGCGATACTCAAAAAATATTATTAAGGTTTTGGAATACGCACAAAAATGCGGTGCTACCGTTATCGGAATAACGGACAGCATGAATTCTCCCGTTGTTCCTCTTTCAAACTACGTTTTGACAGCAAGAAGCGATATGGATTCCTTTGTTGATTCCCTTGTAGCTCCTTTCAGCGTGGTTAATGCATTGATTGCAGCTCTCGGAATGAAACACAGAGAAGAAATCAGCAAGACATTTAAAAACCTTGAAAACATATGGGAAGAATATGAAGTATATGATAAAATACAGAAAAACGATGGCGATTGATAAAATTGCAAAAAGAGTTTTATTTTACAAAATTTAAATAAAAAATTAAGGTTTATGTAAAAATAATACTAAAAAATAATTTATGGAGAAGGATTATGGAACAAAAAAATAAAAGAAGCAGTTTTACAGGAAAAATAGGATTTGTACTTGCGGCGGCAGGTTCTGCCGTAGGACTGGGAAACATATGGAGATTTCCGTATCTTGCAGCTCAGTACGGCGGAGGAATTTTCCTCTTGGTCTATATCATTTTGGCGGTTACCTTCGGATTTGTACTTATGACTGCCGAAATTGCCATTGGAAGAAAAAGCGGATTAAGCGCCGTAGGAGCGTTTGGTGCGTTAAAAAAGAAATATGCATTTATAGGCTGGATAGAATCGATTGTGCCTATGATTATTTTGCCGTATTATTCGGTTATCGGCGGCTGGGTGTTAAAATATATGGTGTCATTCACTGTCGGACAAGCACATAATGCAGCTGCCGACACCTTTTTCTTTGATTTTATATCAAGCCCCTCCGAACCGATTGTGTGGTTTACAATATTTATGCTTTTAACCGCCGGTACAGTTATATTGGGTGTTGTAAAAGGTGTTGAAAATATCAGCAAAATATTGATGCCGATACTTATTGTTCTTTCAATACTTATTTCGGTTTACACAATGTTTATCCCCGGAGCGATGAAAGGTGTTCTTTATTACATTACACCGAATTTTTCTGAATTTTCAATAAATACGGTTTTGGCGGCAATGGGACAGCTGTTTTATTCAATGTCGCTTGCAATGGGTATTATGGTAACCTACGGTTCATACCTGAAAAAGGATGTTAATATAGAAAAATCCGTAAAACAAATTGAATTTTTTGATACGGGTGTTGCATTTTTGGCAGGACTTATGATTATTCCGGCAGTATTTGCCTGCTCCGACGGAAATGTAGGAAAAGGTCCGAGCTTGATGTTTGAAACTCTGCCAAAAGTTTTTAATACAATGAGAGGCGGAACATTTATAGGAGTGCTTTTCTTTATACTTGTTTTATTTGCCGCATTAACTTCCTCCGTTTCCATGATGGAAACTATT
>JAXEIW010000022.1:0-12957 GCA_034101885.1 Clostridia bacterium
TATAACAGAGGTAAAAGAAAGATTTGTGAATCCTCTCATTATATCCGTACAGATTTTCTTGAACAGGTTGTACTTGGAGAAATCCGAAGATTGACAAGGTTTGCAACAAAGTATGAAAATGCTTTTGCAAAACTTGTTATGGGTAGCTCCTTAAAATCTGCTGAACAGGAAATGCAATTCAAGGAAAGAGAACTCAAAAAGCTGCAAGCAAGAGATAAAGAACTTGACATCTTGTTTGAAAAGATATACGAGGACAACGCAATGGGTAAAATCTCTGATGATAGATTTGCGAAACTTTCCGTAAAGTATGAGGACGAGCAAAAAGCCGTCAGTGAAAAGATGCAAAACCTTAAAGACGAAATCTCAAACGGCAAGAGCAAAAATGTTTCAACGGATATGTTTATTGCTACGGTGCAAAAGTACACAAGAGCAAAAAAACTCACTCCGCAAATGCTGAATGAGCTTATTGACAAGATTGAGGTTTACCAATCTGAAAAGATTGACGGTAAGACAGTACAAAGACTTAAAATACATTACACTTGCATAGGAACTCTTGAAATTCCTGATATGGATTTGATACCTGAAAACAATGTTAAAGTCCATACAAGACAAGGTGTAGATGTTCACTTTGACACAAGAGCCTGTGTAGCAGTATGAAACATATACGGCAATAAAAAACGAGTGTTCTCATAGAACTTCTTAAATCCTATAAGAACACTCGTAATGGTGCGGCTGAAGGGACTTGAACCCCCACGTCATTGACACCAGATCCTAAGTCTGGCGCGTCTGCCAATTCCGCCACAGCCGCATATATTAAATTGAAAGTGGCAAATAGAAAATTACTGTTAATAATAATACATAATAATTATCAACATCATATATTATAACATAAATGTATGTGTTTGTCAACAGTTTTTATGATTTAACCCACGGTTTTTAAATTAGTTAATTTCTAAAGTAAGTTCTCGGTTAATTTCTCATAGAGAATTTACAATGAGAAAAAAATAGTGTAGAATTAAGTATGAGAAATTTTATCCCGGGAAGGAACTTAATCCCGTCTTTAGAAGTTAACACCAGAATTTTTAGACAGAGTCATAATATAAAAACCTTGATTTTTGCTGAGCCGACCCCCAAAAGTTAGACCAAAAATCTAACGATTAGGAGGTCGGTTTTTCGTGGCAAAATATAGTTATGAATTTAAACAAAAAGTAGTACAGGAGTAAAATGATTAAAAGAATAGATGGTAAAAATGAGTTTATGTACTTATGTACATAGTTGATTGCTGATATGCATAAATATTATAAACCAAGTTAACGACAACTCACAAATATATATAAATTGTTTATAAAATTCATTTACAATGCTTGATTGAATTGTATGTGTGTGATATAATACTATTTAAAATATCAGACAATTTTTTTATTGGCTGAACTGAAAAGACCGGTGGAATTTATATACCGTAAGATGTTAACAGAGCAAAGGCTGATATAATTGTTTGCGTTTAAATGAAATAATAGTTTAATAAACAGGGAGGAAAAAAATGAGTATAACAAAAACAAAATTCGGAAATATGCCGGATGGCAGAGAGGTATTTTTATATACACTTGAGAACCACAAAAAGGTAAAAGCTGAAATAATCAGCTACGGTGCAATTGTGAGAAGTCTTTGGGTAAAGGATTCAAAGGGGGAGTATACGGATATTGTTCTCGGACGTGATACGCTTTCGGAATATTTAAACAATACCGGATATTACGGTGCTGCGGTAGGAAGATATGCAAACAGAATTTACAGAGGAAAGTTTGAAATTGACGGAACGGAATACAATGTTTCAATAAATGACGGAAAAAACAGTCTTCACGGAGGAATACATGGATTTAATTCATATGTGTGGGACGTATGCGAGTGCGGAACAGAAGATGAACCGTCTGTAAAAATGAGTATTACTTCTCCTGACGGCGATGAGGGTTATCCGGGTAACCTTAAAATGACAATTACATATACGCTTACATCAAATAATGGCTTTATTATGCATTATGAAGGTACAAGTGACAAGGATACGGTTCTCAATATGACCAATCACAGTTATTTTAATCTTAACGGTGTAGGCAGAGAAAATATATACAATTTAAAGCTACAGCTGAATTGTGATTTTTATACGCCGAACACAAATGAATGTCTCCCGAACGGAGAAATACTTTCGGTAAAGGGTACGCCTATGGACTTTACGGAGGGAAAAAAGGTTGGAAATGATATTATGTCGGATTTTCCGCAGCTTAAGGAATTTGGCGGCTACGATCATAATTTTGTCATACGAGGAAGAGGCTTCAGAAAATTTGCTGTTTTGTCAAGTGATATAACGGGAATAACAATGGAAGCTTATACCGACAAACCGGGAGTGCAGTTATATACAGGAAATTGTATCGAAGAGGGAAGAATATGCAAAAACGGTATTTCGTACAAGCCGCATGATGCATTGTGTCTTGAAACGCAGTATTTTCCGAATTCAACCGGCTATTCGCAATTTGAAAGTCCGGTTTTGAAAAAGAACGAAAAATACGATTTTACAACAGAATACAGATTTGTCTGAAAGGGATCACATAGCTGAAAACGCAAGAATTATTCCGGAATATGGATTTTCTGAAGGGAGTTAACGGAAAAAATGAAAGAATTTTTTTTCGAAGAAACAGTAAAAACGGTAGATGACTTTAGGAAAAATAAGGGGACAGGTATTAAGTTTGCACTTTTATCAGATACAAAACTATGTGATACCGTTGATGATACGATTGAAAATATAAAAAACGTTGACAGTAATATAAATTTTGATTTTATCATACATATGGGCAACTTTATTAACGGAAACAATCCGAAAGATATATCCATGATGTTATTAAACAGCGAATTTAATAAATTCAGAAATGCAGTGGGCAGCAAAAGATTTTATCCCGTTCAAGGAAAAACGGACGGTTATCGTGATGAACGTTTTTGCGGACAGCTGGCATTGAATATAATGACGGACAGGCTTTGGAACAAGCAGCTGGGATTTTTTAAAGAATATGACAATATTTCAAGACCTGATGATAAGCCGTATTATTATGTTGATTATGCGGAACAAAAGGTCAGAATTGTTGTTCTTTGTGCTTACAGCTATCAAATTGATGAGAGTATAGGGTATTTTGATAAATATTGCGGAATTGATGCTCAGCAGGCTGTATGGTTAAAAAATGATGCACTGAATCCCAAAGAAAAACGTACTGTGATTATTTTTTCAAATGCCATACCAAAATCAAGATTTGAAATCGGAGAAGATCCTTTTATATATAACGGTTATTCTACAGAGCCTGTTTTAAGTATTATTCAGCAAGCCAAGGAAAGGGGAACGGATATTGCCTGTTGGTTTTCGGGAGGATACGGATATGATTGTACGGAAGAGATTGCGGGAATTAATTTTGCTGTTATAAACAGTCAGATTCCCACTGTAAAATGCAACAAGGATAAAAATGAAAGACGCAGGGAAACCAAAAATCAGGATTGCTGGGACGCGGTCGTGCTGAATACAGAGGAAAGGAAAATAAAGCTTTTCAGATTCGGCTGCGGAGAGGACAGAGTGATTACATATTAAAAATTACATTTATAATCTGAGATATTGATTTGGCGGCAGTCGAAATAATTCGGATTGACAGTTTAAAGACCGGGAAGGGGATTTATAACCTATTTCCGGTTTTTTCGCTTTAAAAGAGAATATAATAAGTTTTTCGGTTCATAACAAAAAATATGATTTTAATTCAGAGCTGCATATACTTTTGTTTTTTATTGCGTAAAATATAAGTATTAAAAATTTGAAAAAATGAATACATAATTAAATAAATTTATATTATTTGTAAAAATATTAGAAAAAAATGGATTAGTTTGCCGACCGGTATTGATTTATTAAAAAAAAAGTAGTATAATAATAGAATACTATTTTATATGATGGGAGGATTATCGTTGTCGAAGGGGTATAGTATAAGAGTGAGAATAGGGGGAAGAGCTTTATCCATTATTTCGGATGCAAAACCCGAATACATGACGCAGATAGCGGCAAAGGTAGATAATTCCATTACAAATCTTATGAATTCAAATTCCGGACTCACGTTTGAAAAAGCTGCCGTGCTTACTGCGTTAAAATTTTGTGATGAAGCTGTGAATGCTGCAAATAAACAAAATGATAATATAACGAAGAAACAAAATAAAACCGAAGAAAACACAGAAAAAGAATGTAACAGTAAGGTTGAAGTTGAAGCTGATAATTTACGAAAACAGGTAGTGGCATATTCTAAGGAATTGTCAAGACTTGAAAAAGAAAATAAAGCATTAATGAGAGAGTTGGCGGAGGCGAGGGAAAAATAGAGTTGCAGTATTAAAATAAATTGAGAGGGGTAGTTTGAATATGGAGCTGCTTGCACCTGCCGGCTCGGCCGAAGCGTTGACTGCCGCGGTACAAAGCGGAGCGGATGCCGTATATATCGGAGGAAGCAAATTTTCCGCACGCGCGTCGGCACAAAATTTCGATGCAGATCAAATGCGTGAATGGGTGAATTACTGCCATTTAAGAAATGTAAAGGTTCATGTGGCGGCAAATACTCTTGTCAAGGAAAAGGAAACGGATAAATATTTGAAGTATATAGGTGAATTGAATGATATAGGCGTTGATGCCGTTATTATTCAGGATATTGGAATGGCAAAGGCTGTTCATATGAAATATCCGAATCTTGAGCTTCATGCAAGCACACAGATTACCTGTGCTTCATCAGATACTGCATTGTACCTTGAAAATATCGGTTTTTCCCGTATAGTTCTTGCAAGGGAGCTGGATATTTCGGCTATAGAGAAAATTTCAAAGAATATAACTGCGGAAACAGAAGTTTTTATACATGGAGCGATATGTATGTGTTACTCCGGGCAATGCCTTATGAGCAGCATGATAGGAGGAAGAAGCGGAAACAGAGGTTATTGCGCACAGCCGTGCAGACTGCCGTATAAATTACAGCAAAATGGTAAAAATATGAAAACAGGGTATTTATTAAGTCCAAAGGATATGTGTCTTGCGAATCATTTGGAGGAGCTTGAAAAAGCGGGAGTAACGTCCCTAAAAATCGAGGGACGGCTGAAGCGCCCTGAATATGTGTCGGCTGTTACGGGGGTGTACAGAAAATTACTTGACAGTAAATCAAAACCTACAGATGAGGATAGTAAACAGCTTCTTGACGCTTTTAACCGAAGCGGATTTACCGATGGATATTTTACAAAAAAAACGGGAAAGGAAATGATGTCATATCATAATCCGTCCAACATTTCGGAGAATAGATTTTCTGAAGAAGCAAAACAAAGGTGTATAAAAGATATTGAGCTGAAAACAATTCCGATAGATATATATGCAGAACTGAAAAAGGACGAATTTCTTGTTGTAAAAATATCGGACGGATGCAGAAGCGTCACGGTTTTATCGGAAAAGAAAGCGGAGGAAGCAAGAGTTAAGCCTATAACAAAGGAAAGACTGGTCGAGCAGCTGTGCAAATTGGGTGCAACACCCTATGCAATAAGAAATATTGACGCAGCTGTTGATGAGAATGTTATTATTCCGGTTGGTGAAATTAATTCGGTAAGAAGGAAAGCCTGCGAAAAACTGTCAGAGGAAAGAATAAAAAGAGAAAAAAATATTATATCGAATTACAGATTTGATATTGAAGATAAACCTGTAAATGAAATGAGCTTTACAGTAAATGTAAGAACAAAGGAACAGGCAAAAGCCTGTTTTGACGAGGGAATTAAAACAGTTTACGCACCGGCAGAGGTAATACTAAACAGTAATATCAATGCTGATTGGATTCAGGTTTGTCCTCCTGTTGACAGGGAAGGAAAAACACGCTGCCGCAAGGTATCGGATAAAATTCAGATTTCTTCTTGGGGGCAGATGACAATTGACAAGAATTCGGAGTTTTATGGAGAATTCAGACTCAATATAACAAATTCGTATTCGCTTGAAAATATGAAAAACTTTAAATGCGTTACCTTGTCGCCGGAATTGACGCTTAAAGAAATAAAAGCTATGAAAAAGCCGGTAAACTGTGAAGTTATTGTTTACGGAAGAATCCCTCTCATGGTATATGAGAATTGTCCTAAAAAAGCGGCAGGATATTGCGACAAAGGCAAAAGCAAGGCATTTTTAAAGGACCGAATGAACGAGGATTTCCCTTTGATTTGCAGGGAAGGGTGTTATTGTGAGTTGTTAAATTCAAAACCTCTTTTTATGGCGGATAAGCTCAATGACCTGCGAAATATCGGAATAAGATATATGCGGCTTGATTTTACCGTGGAAGATTATGATGAAACAAGAAAAATTATAAAAGAATACAAGGACGCTTTTTACAACGGAATTGTGAAACAGAGAAAGGAAAACACCTTTACAAGAGGGCATTTTTACAAGGGTATAGAGTGATAAAAAAGTTTGTATGCTGAAAGGAATGAAAATATGCGAAGATTTATTCTTGCATCAGCCTCGCCCAGAAGGCGTGAGCTTCTTGAAAATATAGGTTTAAAATTTGACATAATGGTGTCAACCGAGAGTGAAGAAGATATTGATAAGAATTTGCCGCCGGAGCTTTACTGCGGAGAACTGGCGCTTAAAAAGGCATGTGCGGTTGCCAAACACGTTGAAGATAAAAATGCGTATATTATTGCGGCAGATACCGTTGTGTTTTCCGATAATGTGATTTTGGGAAAACCAAAGGACGAAAAGGACGCATACAACATTTTAAAAAAGCTTTCGTCAAAGGAGCATAAGGTCTATACCGGATTGTGCGTAATGAGGATGAGCGACGGTTATTCTGTTACAAGAAGCATATCGACAGCTGTAAAGTTTAAAGAGTTGTCAGATGAAATTATATACGGGTATATAAAGACGAAAGAGCCTTATGATAAAGCCGGCGCATACGGAATACAGGGTAAAGGAGCAGTACTTGTCGATAAAATAGAGGGAGATTACTTTAATGTAGTCGGACTCCCTTTATCGGCTTTGTATGATGTACTTAAAGAAGAATTTGATATTGATATTTTAAATTAGGAGTAAATTTATGAATCATATTAACCATACTAAATTTTTTGACGGATTTTCAAAAGAAATAGGCATAGATTTGGGAACGGCAAATACACTTGTACATTTGGGAGGCAGAGGAATTATTGTAAGAGAACCGTCGGTTGTTGCAATTGACGCAACGGATAAAAAGGTGCTTGCGGTAGGAAATCAGGCAGACGAGATGCTGGGCAGAACTCCTGAAAATATTGTTGCCATAAGACCGATGAAGGACGGTGTTATTGCAGATTTTGAAATTACAAGCGCAATGATAAGAACTCTCATCAAAAAGGCGGTGGGAGGTAAATTCAGCTTTTTCAAGCCGCGGGTTATAGTATGTGTCCCGGCGGGAGTAACGGACGTTGAAAGACGCGCCGTTTTTGAGGCTGTTATGACATCGGGAGCAAAATCCGTTCATTTGATAGAAGAACCTATGGCAGCTGCAATAGGAGCCGGATTGCCTGTGGATAAACCGGTAGGAAGCATGGTTGTTGATATAGGCGGAGGAACAACGGAGGTTGCAATAATATCCTTGGGAGGAATTGTTGCCTCAAAATCAATACGCATTGCCGGAGATGCTATGGACAATGCAATTGTTAATTATATAAAAAGAGAATATAATCTTTCGATAGGCGCGAAAACGGCAGAGGAAATAAAATTTGAAATCGGCTCTGCCATGCAGTATGATAATGAAAGCTACTATGATGTCAAGGGAAGAGATATGGTTCAGGGCTTGCCGAAGAATGTTAAAATCTCCTCTGCGGAGGTTCGCGACGCAATGAGCGAGCCGGTGTCTGCCATAGTTGACGCAATTATGTACACCCTTGAAGAAACTCCGCCGGAGCTTGCCTCAGATATTATCAATTCGGGTATAGTTTTGACGGGAGGAGGCGCTTTGATACGCAATCTTGACAGACTGGTAAGTCAGACTACGGGAATACCGGTAAGCGTGAGCGAAAATCCGCTTGACTGCGTGGTAATCGGTACGGGAAAAGCGTTGGATAATGAGGTTATATTGAACAGATCTATGTTCGGGCATATCGGACACAGCAGATAAAGGTGGTAATGAATTTTGTCTTTTTTTAAGAAGAAGGTTTGGTTGATATTTATTGTTATCATGGCAGTTACAATAGGTATAGCATATGTTTCGAGAAGCGGAGATAATCCGGCCGCAAATGCGGTAAATTTCGTTTTGACTCCGATAGAGTCAAAGCTTAATCGGTGGATAGTGCATCCGATAAATGAATTTTTTTCGGATTTTAAAAATATGAAGGAATTTAAAAAGGAAAATGAACTGTTAAAAAAAGAAAATCAAGAGCTTCAAGCAAAGGTTAAGGATGTATCCGAATATATAACCGAAAATGAAAGATTAAAAAAGCTTTTGGATATAGACAACGAATTTTCCGAATACAAAACAACTGCCGCAAGAGTTGTTGCATATGAACCCGATAATTGGTTTTATTATATCACAATAGATAAAGGAACATCGAGCGGAATAAAGGAATCAGATCCTGTAATCACTGCGGAAGGTCTTTTGGGACAGGTAACCGACGTTGGGAAAAATTGGGCGAAGATTTCGACAATAATTAACAGTGAAAGCTCGGCCGGAGTGCGCATTGTAAGAAACGGTGAAATAGGTATTTTGGAAGGAGACGTGAAGCTGTCCAAATCCAACAAATCAAAATTGGGTTATCTTTCGAGTAATGCTTCTATTATTTCGGGAGATATACTTGAAACCTCCGGACTCGGCGGAATTTATCCTCCGGGGATTATGGTGGGCAAGGTTTCGGAAATAAGAAAGAACAATATGGGGCGGCTTGATTATGCAACAGTTGAGCCTTTTGCGGATTTCGACAATTTGCATGAGGTTATTGTTATAACCCAATGGTCGCTGGACAGCGATATTTACCGCCCCGAAGATACTTATGATAATCATAATGACTACTTAGGTGACAGTAATATGCAAAACAGTAATTATGATGATACAGAGGATGAGGATATATATCAAAATAACGGTGAACAGGAAAATGTGGGCTGAAAGGGGTAATTTTGGTGAACCGCTTAAAAACAACAGTGTGGATAATTTTAATTACTGTATTTCAGGCAGTGTTTGCAAAGTACATAAGCATAGCGGAAATAAAGCCTGATTTGATATTTGTATTTGTCCTGTGTATTGCCGCAAAAGAAAAGAACATAAAAACGGCTATGAAGATTGCTGTTATCTGCGGAATAGCAGCGGACTGCCTTACAGGAAGAATTTTCGGGAATTATCTTTCGGTATATCTCATATGCGCCGTTATAATGTTTATCATTCTCGACGGATTGTTTAAGGGAAACATGATTGTTTCATTTGTATTGATGTTTCTGCTGACAATATTGGGAGATTCGCTTTTCTATGTTATTAACATAAGTGTTTTAAAAGACGCAGGATATTTATATTCATTATTAAATATAATTTTGCCGGCTGCGCTTTACAATACTATACTGTCATTTGCGGTAATGTATTTAACCGGGAAAACCATATATAAAAAGGCGGGTGTTAAATTTTGAGTAAATATAAAGAAAGAATGATATTTATAATTTGTATTCTTTCTGCTATTGTTTTGCTGCTTTTTTTAAGATTGTTTGACCTACAGGTAATAAACGGTGAGGAATATGAGGAACAGTCTAAAAAAAGAATAAGCGCAACGGTTACACAAAAAGCTCCGAGAGGAGAAATAATGGACAGAAACGGAAAGCTTCTTGTTTCAAACAGAGAAGGATATTCCGTCATGCTTCAAAAATCGCTAATATCAAACGATGAGCTTAATAAAGAATTACTCGGAATAATAAGTGTTTTGGAAAAGTACGGATATACATATGACGACAGTCTGCCAATATCTTTTCCGCCCTATGAATATGCTTTTGAAGATGAAAACGGTGATGGAAGCATAGAAGATGAAAGGGAAAAATGGTTTGAAAACAGAAAAAAAATAACAAAGGAAATGTCGGCGGAAAGAGTAATGGAAATATATTGTGACAGTATATTTAATATATCCGACGAGTATTCACAGGAACAGAAAAGAAAAATTGCCGGCATAAGATATGACGCTTCAATGAACGGTTTTTCCATTTCGCAGCCTTTTAAAATTGCCGAGGACGTGGATTTAAATGTCATAACGGAACTAAAGGAAAGACAAAATGAATTTAAAGATGTTCTTGTTACGGAAGAATATTATCGAAATTATGAGCAGAAGGATATTGCGGCGCATATTGTAGGCGGAATAGGAAAAATGAATGCGGAGGAATATGAAAGTCTTAAGGGGAAGGGTTACAGCTATAATGATTTGATAGGAAAAAGAGGCGTTGAAAAGCTGTTCGAAGAATTTTTAAAGGGCAGCGACGGAAAACAGATAGTCGGACTTGATAATGATGATGACGGCAGCGGCTCAAATCAGGATTCGCAAAACAGCAATGCAAAGGAAGCCATTCCCGGAAATTATATACTTTTAACTATTGATTCCGAGCTTCAGAGAACGGCGGAGCAATCCCTTGAATATTGGATTAATGAAATTGCCAAAAAGGGTGGCAATCCGTCCGAAAAAAAAGGCGGAGATGCAAATGCCGGAGCGGCTGTTGTAATAGATATTAAAAATGGAGATATGCTTGTATGTGCGTCTTATCCGACCTTTGATCCGGAAACCTTTAATTCCGATTATCAGTCACTTAACGAAAATGAGAGCAAGCCTATGTGGAACAGAGCCATAAGCGGAACATATACTCCCGGCTCGACCTTTAAGCCGGCTGTTGCCTTGGGGGCGCTTGAAACCGGTGCGGTTACACTAAACGAAATAATCACCTGTGAAGGTGTATATAAATATTATGAAGATTATCAGCCAAAATGCTGGATTTGGTCCAACAATCACCGAACACACGGACCTATAAACGTAACGCAGGCTATAGAATTTTCATGTAACTATTTTTTCTATGAGCTTGGAAGAAGAATGGGAATTGATACTATAGCGTCATACGCAAAGCAGCTTGGTTTGGGTGAGCTTACCGGAATAGAATTTCCGGAAGAAGCAAAGGGAAACGTTTCAAGCCGTGAATACAAGAAAAAAATAGCAACAAACGAATATGATCAAAAATGGTATGCCGGAGATACAATTCAGACGGCGATTGGACAGTCATATTCATATTTCACTCCGATTCAGCTTGCAAATTATATTGCGTGTATAGCGAACGGAGGGACAAGATATAAAACACATATATTAAAGAGTGTTCGTTCGTCGACAGACGGTTCAACAATTTATGAGCCAAAACCGCAGGTGCTTGGGCAGATAGATGTAAGCGAGGAGAATCTTGAAGCAGTAAAAAAAGGAATGCTCGGAGTTGTTGACGAGGGATCGGCAAGCGCTATATTTGAAAATTATCAGGAAAAAATAGGAGGAAAGACAGGAACTGCACAAATAGGAAAGAATGTTTCCGATAATGCGCTGTTTGTTGCCTTTGCACCCTTTGATGATCCTGAAATTGCTGTGGCGGTTGTAATAGAACGCGGCGTAAAAGGAGCCAATGCAGCGTACGTTGCAAGGGATATTTTTGACAAATATTTCGAAAAAAATGAAATTTTGTCAAATAATAATATAATTGGAGAATTAATTCGATAAAATTACCAAAAAGATATTTACAAAACAAAAATTTTTTGGTATAATAAAATAGTACATGAAATTGATAGGGAGGGCTTGGCATGAATATTGCATTTATAGCACACGACATGAAGAAAGAATTAATGGTACAATTTTGTATTGCTTACAAGGGGATATTAAGCAAACACAGCCTTTTTGCTACCGATACTACGGGAAAAATGATAATTGAAAATACAGGAATGGATGTATACAGATTTTTGCCGGGACACCAGGGCGGAGATCAGCAGATTGGCGCAAGAGTTGCATATAATGAGATTGATTTGGTATTCTTTTTCAGAGATCCCAATACCAAGGAATCGCATGAACCCGATATAATGAATTTGCTTAGATTATGTGATATGCATAACATTCCGATAGCGACCAATATAGCTACGGCCGAAGTATTAATTCACGGTCTTGAAAGAGGAGATCTTGAATGGAGAGATATTGTTAATCCGAAAAAATAATATATTTGTTATTTTACGAAAAAAACAATTGCAAGGGATAAATATGCATATATATAAGCTATTGCATCTTGGCAGAGATTTTTATGTATGTGTAAATGATACACTGTTTTTGCGTTTTTTGTGTTTTTTATTAAAAAGACAATGTAAAAAATTCAGAGCCGATACTTAATAACAAAACAGTATTTTCGGATTTATTGCTAATGCTGCCGCCAAGAAGCGGAGAAACGGAGAAATTTATGCTTGAATACGGACTTGCATTGGGTGGAGGCGGAACAAAGGGAGCATACCATTTGGGAGTATGGCAGGCTCTTAAGGATATGAAGATTAACGTTACCTGCATAACAGGCACATCAATCGGAGCGATTAACGGTGCAATAATTGCGCAGGGTGACGTGGATGAGGCAATATCTATTTGGAAAAATATTTCTATGTCCAACATTCTTGATACGGAGGGTATTGAGAATGTAACGGAAAACTTATTCGATTCTAAAAATATTTTTAAAATAATGTCTGCGGCTTATAAAAATAACGGGCTTGAAACAGCGCCGTTAAGAGAGCTTTTAAACAGCGTTATAGATGAAAAGAAACTCAGAAATTCAAAAATTAAATTCGGATTGTCAACATATTCTCTGGAAGATTTTCGGGAAATAGAGGTTTTTCTGGAGGATATAGAGGAAGGCAAGGCAGTGGATTACCTTATGGCAAGCTCGTCCTT
>JAXEIW010000023.1:0-3132 GCA_034101885.1 Clostridia bacterium
TTTCGTGTAAAATCAAAGATTTTACACAGTTCGCATTGATAAAGTCTGCTGAAATAAATATTTTGGTAGCAAAATATTTATTCATGGTACAAGGATTTTTTGCAAAAATGCACAAAATCCTTGCACCAAAACAATTCTGAAACGCTTGTAAGCCGCTGTGCGGCTGCGTTTCATAATTGTTCAGCAGTCATTAAATAAACTTATCTTTCACTTTACTTGTTTAAAATTTTAGATTTTCATGTTTCCTAATCGAGTCATCTTGACCTTCAAATTTATCTTTAACATTTTCCAAAGCCTCATAATGACCGAGGGTAGGCCTCGTAATATCTTTAGGTGCCGCCCAATGAACAGCATTATTCAGTATTTTTGTAATATCCTCTCTATAATACGTGGGATATGCCTCATGCCCCGGACGAAAATAGAAGACCTTACCCAACCCTCGATTGTAGCAGCAACCGCTTCTGAATACCTCACCTCCCGAAAACCAACTTATAAAAACAAGCTCATCCGGAGCAGGGATCTCAAAACGCTCACCGTATGTTTCTTCCTGTTCAAGCTCTATGTATTCGGGAAGTCCCGACGCAATTTGGTGAGATGGTTCAATTACCCATATACGTTCTTTTTCGTCATTTTCACGCCATTTGGAACGGCACACTGTTCCCATCAGCTTAACAAACGGCTTTGAAAGATGTCCGGAATGAAGAACTATCAGTCCCATACCGTCAAGCACTCTGTTTTTTACCTTTTCCGCAACCTCATCTGAAACTAATTGATGAGCACAATGTCCCCACCAGATAAGAACGTCCGTGTTATTTAAAATATCATCACCAAGACCATGTTCGGTCATATCAAGCGTTGCCGTTCTTATTTTTAAGCTTTCATCCTTACCTAACATTTCCGCAATAGCTCCATGTATTCCTTTAGGATAAATCTCGGCAATACTTTTTTCTTTTTTCTCATGTATGTATTCATTCCATACCGTTACATTAATCATTTATGTCGCCTCCTTATCTGTATGATAACACAAGCCTCCCATAAAGTCATTAGATGTTTTAATAATATTTTTGTACTTTTTCACACAAATCACTTGCATTTTAAAATAAAGTAATATATAATGATATAAAAACTTTCGTTCGGAGATAAAACCATGACTAAGATAAAATCCTTTTCGGAGCTTTATGAGAAAGACTACAATATTTCCAATATATTCGCCATGAATCAAAAATGGAACAGTGGAAGTAATTTTACCATGAAAAATCCACGTCCTACAAATGCTTTCTTATTGTTCAGCGGCTGCAGTGCACTGTACAATGACCTTGATAATAATAAGAGTATAAAAGTTCCTCGGGAAAGCCTGTTTTATATACCCGCAAATTCAAGATATAACTGGACATTTTTTAACGAACAAAACAATAAAATTTCTACAAAGCTTTTCGAATTTGTTCTAACAGATATAAACGGAACACAGATACATATAGAAAAAAACGGAAGCGTAATTGAAACATCTAATTTTGAGCTTTACGAGGAATTTTTTAATTTACTTACACTCGAATATTCAAAGCCTCTTGCTTCCTCGGCAAGAATAAAGGCTATAGCATACTCCCTACTGTCTTCCATAGCTGAAGATGGCAGAAACAATCATATTTTGAAAGAAAATATGTCATGTATTTATCATGGGATTAAATATATTGAAGATGATCCCGTACAGAGCAAAAGTATAAATGAAATTGCAGCAATGTGTAATGTAAGCATCAACTACTTTGAACGGCTTTTTAAGGAATATGCCGGATGTACTCCGTCAAAATACCGATTGAATAAAAAAATTGCACATGCCAAGCTGCTGCTCACCAACGAAATGCTCAGTATTCAGCAGATTGCTTTAGAATTGAATTTTGACGACTGTGCGTATTTTTGCCGAATTTTTAAGAAAATATGCGGTTGTACACCTTCCGAATACCGCCGAAAATATAAGAATTTATCTATTGTAGACGACAGTGTAAAACTTCTGAATAATACAAAATAAATTATTTCTGCAACATATAATACGAAAATATAAATAATAAAGGTGGCAACAAATATGACCGTATGGGACGGAAACAAACACGATACTACAAATTTTACAACCGATAAATTTTTGCAGGTAAACAGCTGCGGCTTTCAAAATGCTCTTTCCGACTCATCTGTAATACGAAAAAAAGGAAGAGTTGATTATCATTTTCTTTTAATTGCAAGCGGTATATGCGAGGTTCTTCACAAAGGAAAAATCCATACGCTTACTGCCGGCAATATGATTTTGTATGCTCCGTGTGAGGAACAGCAATACACATTTAAAACGGACAGCACCTCTTTATGGTGTCATTTTACCGGAACTGCCGTAAATGAAATATTGTTTTCCTGCAATATGCAAAGCGGGGTATATTCTTTAGAGCCAAACAAACACATATCAGAATCATTTACCGAGGTTATACGACGTTTTCATCAACCCGGCAAAAAAAATCATGCAGTAGCTTCATTGCTTGAACTGATATATAATATTAAAGACGCAACGGTTTATCCCAAACAGCAGGAAAAGAATTACGATCTGCTGCTTCCTGTACTCACATACATAAATATGAATTACAACAAGCACATAACCCTTGAACAGCTGGCAAAGAAATCCGGTTATTCAAAAAGCAGATTTTCTCACCTTTTCACCGAGCTTATGGGTACTGCGCCGCTAAAATATATTAACAAAATTCGTTTAAACGCTGCCTGTGAAATGCTGTCCTCAACCAATCTCAGTATAGGCACGGTTGCATTAAGCTGCGGATTTAATGATCCTCTCTATTTCAGCAGGCTGTTTTATAAAACATACGAAACTACGCCCTCCCGTTACCGCATATCAGAGCAGAAAACAGACATTTAATATGTAAAACACCCCGTCTTTTTTATAACGGGGTGTTTTTCATAATGTCTTATTTATTAATACTTTCAACAACACTTTTCGGAATTTCAAATTCGGGGCAGCCCTGTGCTCCTGCCGCAACCTCATATTTATCAAAGCAAATCACAATGTTTCCGCTGTCATTTATATAGAAATTCTGATCCTCCTTTATCTTCTCAAATCCGTCAAAGCCTTCCTCCTGTTTTCCT
>JAXEIW010000024.1:0-14866 GCA_034101885.1 Clostridia bacterium
TCTGAAACATAGATGCACGATTTCTGTGTACTTTATTCAGTTTTCAATGTGCAATTTTAATTTATATTGAACGCTCACAAGAGCATATCAATCTTTTTCTCATCAGATTAGATTATCCGAGTTTTCGGACAGTCTCCCCCATTTTTAGAATTCCTCTAATTCCATTAGATGTATGTTCATATTTTTTTATAAGCTGATGTATTCCAAATAAATGATGTGAGGGCATTTTCTGTTCTGAAATTTTGTCCCAAGGATTATAATTACATAAGTACAATATTTTCATTTTTAATTTTCGCCCTCCTCATTACCAATATGCTCCATTTTCTACAACATTCGCATTTTTAGGTTTTTCACTTTCTAATGGCCGCGTCCAATATTCATTAATAAAATTTGCGTATTCTGGTTGATCAACAGCCCATCTCTGCCCATAAATTCCAAATAACATTTGAACCCAACTTGCCATGTGAATTGCAATCTTCCCATTTCTCTTACAATGTGCTGCTAGTGACATACCATAAGCTCCACATCCAATTAAAGCAATGTCATAATCATAAGAATCTATTTCTTGTTCCATTGCATGTAATGCTTCAAACCAATCGTTATATCCAGTATTTTTTCCATTTCCTGCAATGCTTTGGACTGCTTTAACTAAATATAATTCCTTAAATTCCGGCAAAACATCCTGGTTGTCATATAATTTTTCTCTTATTGCATATTGTTTTTTTATTGATTCGGTAAAAGGATGTACTACCAAAACTCTTTTTCCTTTTAACGCACTTGTCCATGGTTTTTTATATGCAAATGGTGCACAATATCCATAAATATCTATTTTCTTACAATGTGCTAATTCTTTTTCAAGATAACATTCCTGATCAACATAAGATCCTAAAATATCTATTTCCTTCACATCATTTAAAACTAAATCCGCAAATTTAAATTCTAAATCTACACTTTCTGGAAAAAATCCTGCATTTGAACAAAGTGCCCCAATAGTTTTTTCTGGATATATGCATCCCTTTCCTCTCATTTGATCAAAATAATCTAAGATTCCAAATCCCTCATTATATCTTTTACAAGAACAAACTGCGTTCAATTCAATAGTTCCAAATTTAGAAATCATCAATCCATTCTTTGCATTAAGAATTGCTTCTCTGACTAAATCATTCGCTTGCTGTCCTTCATATTCTACTCGTGACAAATCCCAAAATGAACGATATTCACCATGTGTCATTCGATATAACTTCCACCCAACTCGGAGTATAAAATCTCTAACACTCATTTATTTCTCCTTATATCTCTAACTTTTGTTCTTAGTTCCCTTAGTTCCATTCGATAATGATAAATTATTAAGTGAGTTTTCTTCTTATTCTTTAATACTAGATATCCCGGTACCCATTTTATTGTATGTGGAATATCTCTTGCCATTAAATAACTCTTTTTATATGGTATTATAGGATCTGCAATTTTTCTATCTTCTTCAACATCATCATCATATAAATTACAGAGAATATTTGCCACATCATAATCTGGATATTCTAGCAATTTTTTATATGGTTTTAACGAATCTAACCCTAAATCAATTGAAATATTATCCTTTATCCATTCTACATATCTAAATATTGCCTCTTGTATTGCCTGAACAGTATAATTATTTTTTTTCTCTTTTCTCTGTTCTTCACAAATAATTTTAATTTCTTTGTTTTCATCTAAAGCAAATTTCTTTGCTGTTCCAACTGGCTCAAATAAAACATGTTCAAAAAGAATTGCATGCTCCTCAAATTCATGTATAAAAGATGCATACGGACTATCATGAGTTATCCAAGCTATACTTCTGTCCCCAAGTCGTTTCACACACTTTTTAGATTGAATAAATTGCAATCCTTTTATTTGACCTTTAAATTGATTCTGAGCAAGAAATTTTTCTACAAGCAATTGCCCCGTTCCATTTATGCTATTATTAACAAGACCTATTTTACCGTCAAGAAGTCCAATCTGTTTTAAATATCTACATAATAATTCTTTTTGTTCTTTTATCTGTTCTTGGATAGAATCATATATATATCTTAGTTCTTGCTCAATATTTCCATTTTTAATATCAGAATAACTAATTTCCTCTTTTAATGAAAACTTTGAAAAAATTTTTTTAAGTTTTTCTTCCATATCTGATATATTTTCGACTCCCATATGTTGAAGTAATTCTATCCACAAATAACTTGGCTGTCCTGGTATTGTTGAAAGCAACTGTTGTGAAATATTATTCCTAGTTAACAATGGCATCCTTAATAAATTTCGATTCAAACTAATATATTCGGTCCTATCTTCCGGAAATAATAATTTATAACATTTTTCAATCGCATATCCTTCTCTTGCCACAAAAAGTATTTTATCGAATTTATATTTTTTTCTTTGACTATGTACCCATTTACAAAATTCAAAAATCATCGGAGCAAAAATATTGATCCCAATTTCACGTTCTATTGTACAATCACTGAAGCTCTGAATACAACGTGCCTGAAAATATTTTAAATGTGCATAAATATCTTTCTTCTTCTGTTTAGGCTCTGTATAAATATTCTGCAATCTTTCATATGCTACAATTCCAGACTCCCTTGCTCTTTGTATATCATTTAATGGGTTATCTCCAATATGTATCATTTCATTTGCATGAATACCTAAATTTTCTAATACATATGGAAATAAATCTCCTGCAAATTTTGTTTTTCCAACTTCACATGATATATAAAGTTGATCATAAATTACTCCTATTTTATTTAATATTTTATTAATAGTGTCCCTATCCAAATACATATCTGTTGTAATAACAATTTTCTTTTTATTTTCTTTACACCACTTATAAAACTTAATCATAGGCACATTAGGGACACAATTTTCTACCTCTATTTGCTTTTCTACAACCATTAAATTATTTTTTATTTCTGCTTTATATGGTAATAATTCATATATTCTATTAATTGTTATTTCACGATGATTATTTAAACTTCTTGCCATTCTCTCTGCTTTTATACGCTGCTTTCGGAAATCTCGTACTACTTGATTACCAAATATAATATTATATCTGGATTCCACAAGATCAAAAATATCCTCTGGATCTTTAACAGTACGAAATATTAATGTATCAAAAATATCAAAAGACACATATAAATAATTTTGTACTACAGATTTTAAATTTTTCAAACTCATACTGGGGACTCCCCTCACTTTAAATACTCAATGATATAAATCATTAATCATGAACTGTATAAATCTCTTTTACATCAAGTCTTGGAGATTCTGCTATCTTGAATTGATCAGGAACATTCCCACATATAATAAAAGCTACAACATTTTCTTCATTGGGAATGCTAAGGATTTTACGTAATTCCTTATCCTGCTTTGGTAAAGCATACCAATTAAGTACACAACATCCAATCTGCTTCAAATGTAAACTGTAACACAGATTCATTATAAAAATGCCAACATTAGTATTTAAATCAAAAAATTCAGATGAACCTAATACAACAGATAAGTCTCCAGTTATAACCAGAAGCTTATTCCCTAAATGTCCAAATCCCCTATTTCCACTTTGCATCTTAAGACATTGATTTATAAGCTTTTTATTTGAAACTATATGTACACGAGTATGCTGTCGATTACACGCAGAAGGTGCGCTTTTTGCCAAATCAATAGCCTCAATTATATTCTCCAGCTTCACTTCCTCTTCTGTATAATTTCTTACAGTATGCCTGTTCTGGGAAAATACTGAAAAATCAGAATGATTATATTTAAAAAATTCTTCTTTTGTAAATTCCTTTTGATTAATGGGTTCCACATCTGGATACAATTGCTTTATTTCTGTTAATTCATTTTTTAACTCTGTTGGCAACTGGTATCCTAGCTTCTCATGTATTCTCTGGTATTCTAACAAAACAGCGACAGCTGATTCCATGGTTCTTCTATCTATTTCATCTTCTATTTGATGTTCTCTAACAATTCCACACAATTCCTCTATTTTCTCTTTTCCAAAACCTAATCTCATATTTGGCATGGATAATCCCTTCTCTATAACATGATAAAGCCATGTTGTATAAGCATCTTTTTTTCTTCTTGTATCATTAAATGCTCCAGAATATTTATAAAATCTATTAATATAATATCTAGAAATAATTTTCATCATTTTTTTTTCTGAAGGTTCTGGATATAATATCTTTTTTATTTTAATTCCCATGCAATGAATTGTTTCATTCTTTTTTAATATCTCCTTAATTTTCATAGTTAATTTTCTCCTGTCCCAGCGCTTCTTTTAAATATCTTATTGATTTTTCTCTTTCTTTTTTTAAAATATCATCTACTTTTTCCCAATCAATTTTATTATGTATTAATGAACCTATATCATTATCACAAATTCTATTTTCAAGATTCACCATTTGAAGCAGAGACAAAATACGCTCATTTTGTCCTTCTGATTTTCCTTTTTGCAAAAATACCCAAAATGGTCTATGAAAAATTAATGCAAAGACTGTTCCATGAAATGAATTTGTAAATATACAACTTGCATATTTATAGGCGCCTAGCCAATCTTCTGGAGAAAAATATTCCAGATACTGATTTTCTACAAAGTCATCTATATTACTAACTCCCGCAACAATCTTTATTTCTGCACTTTTCTTTAACTCATCTACTATTTCAAATGGAAAATCTTTTTTATCGTTAATATTTAAAAAATAAAGTAAATTATATTTTTTATTTTCATATTGTGTAGAATACGGATAATCATCTTTATTTAATAGCAAAGTAGGATCTACTGTATGTCTTGCATTTATTCCAATTTTGCCACAAATTTCCACTCCAGACTTTTCTCTAACAGTTACGCTATCAAATCTTTTTAACCATGGTTTTATAAGAGTTAATTGATAATCCGGTATTGTTTTTTTTCCAAAACTTGCAGCATAAGAAATACGTTTTTTTTCATCTGGAACGAAGCATAAATAATTTACAGGATCGCTCCCTGCCCAAACCTGATCACTTCCTGTTATATAATAATCAGCTTCTGGGAGATTTTTCTTTAATTCTTTTTCAGAATAATACTCTCGTTGTGAAACCTCTAAATTATTCTTTATAAAAATCGAAAATTTTTCAAGAATCTTCCTTTTTTCTCTTTCTCCTTTAATATTAAATACTATTTTAATTCTTTTTTTAATTAAGCCTTTCAAACTAACTTTACTATTTATTCTATATCTTAACCAATATGGATGAAATCCCATCCTAATAAGAGTTTTTTCTAATGCATAATACTGAAAAAGAGAACCATAATTAATATACTCTTTAATATATGCATATGCAGAAACAATACAAATCTTTTTTTTTCTCACCTAATCATCCCACTTTCTTTTTTCTTCTTGACATCATATTAATCATCTCTTTCATTTGATCTTTAAATATAAAATAATTTATTACAACAAATATCAAAGTCACTACTATAAAAATAATAACCGCCCATATAAAAAACTGAAGATAATTATTAAGTGGTACATAAAATACAGTCCAAAATAAAAAAGTTAAAGCTGCACCTGTTATAAAATTTACTAAATAACTCTTAATAATAAATATAAGTGACATTTTAAATACATTCTTTTGCATATAATAAATATTTGCAATTGTTTTAAAAACCATCGCTACAATTGTTCCTATTGCCACTCCAACAATTCCCAATTTCCAAACTAAAACCACTGATACTCCTAAATTAATACTTGCTTCTGTAATAGCAATCCATTCAGTTTTTCGTATATGGCCCGCAGCAATATAAATGCTTTGATATGTATTTCCTGTACAATAAATCAGTTCTGATATAGCTAATAATGTTGCAAACAAGGGTTGAAAATAATCAATATCTGATACACCATCCGCATATAAATTAACAAACCTGCTAATTAGAATTATACATGTAAAAAAACATACACAAGATAATATTTTAGTCAATAAATCATATACAGGAACCTGCTTCTGCATTATATCTTTCTCATTTTTTGCAATCATATCTCCAAAAACAGATTCTATATTTCCAAGCACTGCTGTAACCAAATTTGACAAACTGCTTATAACATATTTATGTACAGAATAAACTGAAACCCATAAAACATTTGTGCAAAGAGTCAGAACCATAACATCTGTACTTGTATGAATATAAAATGCAATATGTCTTATAAGGGCAGCATTTCTTTGTTCTAAAAGTTGTTTATTAATCTTGACTTTCTTATCGATCTTATATTTCTTTTGGACGTAATAATTTAATACAATTGGGCGTATAGCATAAACTATCGCACTGCCTAATTTGACAAGATGTATTGATGCTCCATATTGAATCAAAAGAACACCTATTACTGTACTAAAAACAGTACATATGATTTGTGTAAAAGAATAAATATAGTTTTTTTGAGCAGATATAAGTAGCATCTGACTCGCCTGTCCAAAAAAGTATTCTGATGCCGATGCTAATCCCAGAATCAAAGACAATGTTGCTACATAACTATAACTAAACCCTGTTTTTACACATACAGGATAAACAAAACTTAATCCAACAAGATAAATTACAAATATAGTTGCAAATTTAATATAGAAATTTCCTATTGTTTTATAAGCTACACTTATTCCATGTGTATCTTTATATGCTAACGGCTTATAATATGCTAATCGAGCAACTGTACCAACTCCACCTTGTAATAACGTTATAAAACTCAAAAATTGTGCAAGCGATGACATTGTTCCATTTACAGAAGATCCAAAAGTCTTTAAAATCATCTGTGGTAAAATTAGTCCACATACAACTGTAATTATTTGTTGAATCAACGACGATATTCCATTTATCGCAAATAATTTACTTCTTTTATCCAATGATATTCTCCTTTACATCAAATATTTATTCGTCTTTTATACCTTATGTTCTCAAATTCCGCTAAAGCAATAAACATAGGCATCAACATTATTCTATAACTATCCAAAATCATTAATGTACCTGATGTAACAATAATGTATACTAATATACCCGTAAACCATACAAATGAATCATAACAATTTTGTCTTTTTAATTTTATAATTATACTTATCATCCTAACAACCGGTACAATAAATATTGGTATTAATAATAAACCCCAGATTCCTAATTGACCAACAATTCCAACATCATCCGTATACGTTGTGTAATATTGGACTTTGTGATGCAGAATGTATCCATATTTATCATTATTCGGAAATCCTATTCCAAAAGGGAAATGTGCCTTAAACATAGACAAATAATATGCCATTGAATATTGTCTTCCTATCGTACTTCCAGCTTCTTCTCCAGTAGTCGATAACGATTGAATAAAATTTGCTGCTATATCAGTTTGCAATAAAATTCCAATAACTAGTGCCATAATTATTACTTTTTTCACCAATTTATTTGTTGTATTTTTTTCAAGCAATATCATTACTAAAATATCTACAAGAATAACTAATGTATAAGCTCTAGTTTGCTGTATAGAAATTAATTCAAAAATTCCAACCAAAAATAGCAAAATTCTAGTGAAACTTCTCTTTTTATGATAATATATTTGATAAAAATTATATAAAATCATAAAATTACCGTAAAAATGCAGGCCTATTCTAATACTTCCATTTCTCATTCTTATGGTTTCTTCTGGAAATATCATAATTCCATTTTTATAGGTAATAAACTGGGCTAAAATCATAACATAAATGATAATAGAAAATACATCTAAAAGCCTGTAAAGTGATTTTGTATCCCCTCTATCCAATAAATAAATAAATATTGGATAGGCAAGCAACAAAGCTAAATATGGTGAAGCTGTATTTAATGTTTCTTTTACATTTTGGGCTGGATACTGTATTAATGAATATCCAAATAAAACTATGTATGCAATTATTGTTATTATCGAATAAGTATTTATAAATGTACAATTATGTAATACTTTAATAAGTGTTTTAGAAAAGCAAACTATGCATAAAATAAAACTTATAATAATTGCACCCACAAATAGATATGTATTATCCAGTGCTATAGGGGAACCAAATCCAAAAAAATTATCTAATGTGAGGATACATATAATTATACATATTACTAATAAACTACTTTTTCTTATTGCTATCTTCATTTTAATTTTCCTCTATAGGTATAAGATCGGATACGATCTTATGGACAGCATTTTTTATTGCATTTAAACTATAATTTTCTTCATAAAGATTTCTTTCTGCCATTAAAAATTTTGTACGTTCCGCAACATTCATATTAAAATATTTTCTAATTGCTTCTGCAAACGTTTTTTCATCTTTACATATATATCCGTTTATACCATTTTCAATCTTATATCCTATTGCACCATGTTCTGTTGTTACAACTGGCAATCCATATGACATAGCTTCTGCAATTTTAACTTTCATTCCTGCACCCGAAAAAACAGGTGCTAAAATCATATCTGCATCTTTAAAATATGGCACCATTGTTTTAGGTGACTCAATAATTTGAATGTTTTCTAAATCACATAATTTTTTTATTTCATCTGATGGAGAAGAACCTGCTAATGTTAATTCACAAATGTCTTTCACTTTTGGCCATACTTTTTCTATAAACCACTTTGCACCATCACTATTAGGTCCAAACCATAATGAACCAGTAATTAAACATTTTATTTTTCCATCAAGACTACCTTCTATTCCTGTTTCATAATTTCCATGATTAACTCCAACAGGAAATACTCTTACTTTATCTCTATCCAAATCATATGTATTAATAAAATTATTTTTATCCGCATCTGTAATTGCTAAAACGCAATCTGCATTTTGAACCATGAATTTTTCTCTTGCATAGCTAAATTTATATTTTAAAAATCTAAGTATTGATTTATCATTTTGATACTCTATCCTATAAAAATCCGTTTCTACATTATGTGCTCTAACTATTATCTTCCCTTTAAACGAAGATTTTAAAATATCTTTAATTACATAATCCATCTTGGTAAACTCAATATATATTAAATCATATTTATTTATTGGAATTTGATTTTTTTTCCAATTTGGATATGCTCTATCAAACTGAAAGTGCATAAGTGTATTTAATTTTGTAAATTTACTTATCGGAAAATCTAAATAATAACATTTTTTGTATTTACTCTCGATTTCTTTATCTTCAATATGCGGCCCCGCATAATCAACTTCTTTGTATAAACTAGTCAATGCATAATGTGACTGATATACACATAATGCTCCACCTGAATTAAATGCTGGTGCCTGTGCACACACATGTAAAATTTTCATGTTCTCTCCTTTTAATATACAACTATGTTTTTAATTATTACCTTTATAAAAATTCAAATCATTTAGTAATTTTTTAGCCAAAACATCCCAATTTAAACTTTCTCTAAAGTTCCTAATCAACTCTGCTTGCCGGTTGAACTCATCTTTATTATCCATAATATATTCCATTTTCTGTGCAAGTTCAGCAGCATTACCTGCTTCAAATAATAGCCCTATTTTTCCATTATCTAATTGTTCTTTCAAACCACCTGTATTTGAGGCAATAATTGGAGTTTCATACTCATACGCTATTGGTATTACACCTGATTGAGTCGCATCCAAATATGGTATTATAGCTATAATATTAGGTCCACTAAATAAACAGCCTACCTCTTGATCTGGTATGAATCTATTAATGACTTTAGAATTTTTGATTTCACTGTACTCTTTCTCATATTCTGTAAAATCTCCATTACCTGCAACAACAATTGTAAAATCTGTTCTTTTCTCCTGCAGGATTTTTCCTGCTTCTGCAAGTACATGTAACCCTTTATATTTTTCTATTCTTCCGAAAAAAACAAAATTATATTTATCTTTCGAGTAGTCGATTTTATATCTATCATCTTGACACTTTACATAACTTGACATACGACCGTGTGGTACAAAATGAATTTTTTCTATCGGTATATTATAGTTTTTATTTACCAATGGAACGAACGATTTTGTAAGTACTACTACATCATCTGAATCTATTATTGATTTTCTAACTGCCTTAGCAAAATAACCTTTTTCACCAGAATGACTTATTGGATCATGACAAATTGAAACTATTTTTTCTTTCTTTATACACCTTTCAACAATTGAATTCCAATGTCCATATAATGTTCTAAAAGAAAAATCAAATTTAATCATTCTAAATTTTTTTCTAATTTTCCACTGATCGACAAAAAAAAGATACATTGTTTTTATAACAAAATCCCATTTGTTTTTATCCTTATAATCTTTAATAATAAATAATTTATCAGATCCTATTTCATCAAGCCATTCGTCCAAATTTGTTGCCGTATCCGGAACAGTTGCATACACATCACATCCATTTGCCTTAAATCCCCTAGCCCATTCAATAGCTAAAACTGTTCCTGCTCCATCTCTGGCTTGTTGATTTATAAAAATTTTTATTTTTTTTCTCTTTACCATACCCAAATCCTCTTTTTCCATCAAAATTACTGGGTTAATACTAATTTTTTTTATTATTTAATTCTCGTGCAGGACATCCCACAACAACACTATTTGCCTTTACATTTTTAGTAACCACAGCTCCAGCTCCAACAACTGCATTATCTCCAACGTAAACATCTCCTATTACAATTGCTCCAGCCGATATTTTGCAATTATTTCCTATTATAGGGGCATCTGTTTTGTTTGTGTATCCTACTGTAACCTGCTGATTAATCCAGCAGTGTTCACCTATTTCTTTGGCTGCAATAACAGTAGCAAAGCCATGTTGAAAATACACCCCCCCACCTATCTTTTCTGGAGGCATATTAATTTCCAATGAATCTCTCGGAGAAAAAAAAATTCTTGTAATAACCCATAGTAATGGGTCTCTATGTAAACGATTTAACAACAAATTAACAAAAGCTTTATCATATAATAAAATCTCTCCAGTAGAATATATTTTTCCTTCTAAATTTCCATCTTCCCGTTTCCAAACATCTAAGTCTTCTTTTATTTTATCTCGAAATTTACTTAATTTCATACAACAGCAAACCGGAATAACTCTCCATAAATTAACTGTAATATATATTTTACGAAGTTTTAAATTCATTTATTTTCCCCCATCTATTCATACATTTAAATTACCATTAAGTAATTTTCCGTAAAAAGTAGGAACACCATTCTTTTCTCTTGGATATTGATATTTCCAGCTCAATTTAAATAAATATGTATCCTCTTTCAAAACACACCATTTACTCTCATCAAACTGCTCTCCCATCACCTTATATAATTCATCACATTCTGGATTATTCGGCTTAATATCAGCAAAAATTTGGGCAATTCTCTTATCGTATTTTTGTGCCAATACAATCATATAATCAACCATCAAATAATCAACCATAGTATCATTATGTTTCCAATAATTCAAAAAGAAATCACGAATTGTTATAAATGCAAAACGATTTTTCTCATTGCAAGCCAATGAGTAGCCTGCGAAATATCCAGATGCAATAGATGCATGAAAGTAATCTGGTCTTTTTATTGACCATAATGGCTCTTTAAAATACTCATCTAAGATTGGCTCTGTACAAAAAAATGTAGAATCAATCCACATACCACCATGTTTAGCCAATAACGAAAGCCTTAATAAATCAGAATAATTCGTTCTTGTTATAATTCCCTTATTCTTTTTTTCTTCCACCCACTTTGGAATATCCACATACTGCTTGTAATTATCATCCGTCAAAATAATTACTCTATGATTTCCCGCATTCCTTTTTATAGAGTCCACACAAACCTTTACAAGCTCTGGTGCCTGTTCAAGTCCCTGCCACCAACAAACCCATATGCAATCCGCATACTCTGATTTAGGTAGCTTTTTATTTTTATGATCATAATCATATGTCTTTAAAAAATCGCCAAAAGTCTTTTCATAATAACGAATCATAATATCATGCTTACGTAATAAATGATTTTTTCTAGTTTCATTTTCATAATATCCATTACGATTCATAATCTGAATATCAATTTTTGCCCTAAAAGTTTCTAAACCTTCTTTAAAAGAAGTAACCCTAGAGATCCTTCTTGTTGCATCTATTTCTTCAGCACAACGATGTATAATTCGCTTAATACTTTTATGTCCTGCCATATTACAATCCTTTCTTATTAACTATATCCAAATAGTAATTTTCCAATATTGAATGTGCCACTTTAATATCATATTGACTATTCTGTAAATCTTTTGCATTTGAATTCCTCTCGATATTCTTTGTTCTTTCAATAGATTTAACCCACTCATCTAAAGCAGCTTCTAATTTAACGAATTGTGTTTTAGAATTAAATTTCACTTCTTTTGGAACTCTATCCGAGAAAATACAAGGTAAATCTGAAAATTGAGCTTCTATACCAACTACAGGAACACCTTCAAAAAAAGATGGCATAACAAACACATCCATTGCCTGATACAATTCATTTACATCGCTTCTATTTCCTAAAAATTTCACTTTAGAATCTAACCCAAGCTCATGTATCTGTTTTTTTATTTCCTCTTCTTTTTCTCCAACGCCTACCAATATTAATAATGCATTTCTCTCTAATTTCAAAAGTGATTTAAAAATTTCAATTAACAATTTATGATTTTTCTGATAAGAGAGTCTCCCGACATGTCCCACCACAAATTCATCTTTTATACCTAATTCTGCTCGTTTTTTATTTCTTAAATCTTTATCATATAAAAATTTATCAACTTCAATCGCATTGGGAATAAAAGTAAAGTCTTTATTTCCAAACAAGAATTTTCCAGCTTCTTGTCCACAAGTACAGTAATCAGTAGCAACCGTTGTTATTCTGGAACGAAAATATTGTTTTAATAAATACTTGAAATCTTTATCAATAGAGGTATTATGACTATGTGCAATACGTACCGGTATATTCGCTTTCTTTGCAGCTTTTAATGGCAAATAACTCATTGCATCAATGTGTGAATGTATAATTTTATATTCTGGATGTTCACTAAAAAACTGTTTCATCCATTTAAAGTATTTAGGATAATTTTGTGGATACAAGCGGGGAGCATAATAAATCTTTCCTCCCAGGCTCTCGATTTCATCATCATAATCACTTCTCTGTGGACGATGTGTTAAAAAATCAAATTGAATTTTTTCCCTGTCTATATTTCTATAATAATTCATAAGCATCGTCTCAAGTCCTGCTCGATGCATATCATTTACACATTGCAATATTCGAATCATTTTTTTACCCTCTATATAAATTTAATGTTTTTTCTACTACATCATCCCAATTATATTTTTGACAAATATAATCTGCAGCTTCGTCTTTATATTTTTGTACTTGTTCTTTATCATCACAAGCTTTCTGCAATTTACTTTGCAAATCTGCTACATCACTTTTCTTAAAAACAAATGCTTTATCCTCTACAACAGATGCACATTCATCTATGTCAGACACCAAACAGCAATTTCCGTAACTCATTGCCTCTAATAAACTAAGCGGCATTCCTTCCAGATCACTCGGCAAAGTATATACATAAGCATTACTATAAAGTTCATCTAACTCTTTTCCCTGAACAAATCCAGTAAAAATAATTCTTGAATCATCTCTTGCCAGTTCTTTTAATTCTTTTGTAAATTCATCTGTATCTGAACTTCCACCAGCAATAATCAGTTTTTTCTCAGTATCTACCTGCTTAAAGGCTTTTATCAAATATCTAAGCCCCTTTTCTGGAACTAGTCTGCCCAAAAAGAGGATGTAACTATCTTTTTCTAAACCAAATTTATTCTTAATAATTTCAGCATTTCGGATGATTGGTCTGTTTACACCATTAGGTATAAAACGAGTTTCTCTCCCATATGTATCAAGGAAATATTCCTGAACCCCTTCACTTAACACAATAATTTCGTCAGCAAATTTAACCGCACATTTTTCTCCCAACATAATATATGTACTGGCTAATTTACCCCATTTTGCTCTCTGATGATCTAATCCATGCACCGTAGCTATACATCGCTTTCCGAATAATTTTGGCAACCATAACATTGCACACGGCCCTTCTGCATGAAAATGCACCACATCATATTTTCCAAATGCTGCTGCCACCGCTGCAAAAAAGGAAGCACTCATTGCTGCTAATCCTTTTTTATCTATTGTCGGTACATATTTCATTCGGATTCCTTTATATTCTTTTAGTTTCTTTTCATCAAATTCTTTACCACTTACATGATGTCCGCTACGGTTATACACTGTTATTTTATGTCCCAGTTTTGCCATACGAACTGTTAATTCTTCAACTACAATTTCAATTCCACCTTGGCGACTCGGAATTGTCTTATGTCCAAGAACTGCAATTTTAAGTGGAGAATTATTATTTTTCCTTTTATTCATAACTTCCTCTTTTAAATGCAATCTTTATATTTATAACTTATCTACAGCTATCCTTTCGCAGCTTATTCTCTCTACAAAAACAAGCTGCTCATTGGATTTACATAGAACCATCTTTTCTAAATACAACTAATATTGTCTTCAATAATATTTTTATATCTAGCCCAATGTTCCAATTTGTGATATACTCTTTATCAAGACGAACTACTTCTTCAAAATCGGTAATATCACTTCGTCCACTTACCTGCCACATGCCAGTGATTCCAGGTTTAATTGCCAGCCTCGCACGATGGTGAAGCTCATACAGATTCGTTTCTGAGATCAAGGGTGGGCGAGTACCTATAATCGACATATCGCCACGTAATACGTTAAAGAATTGCGGAAATTCATCTAAACTTGTTCGTCTGATAAAATCACCGATTCCTGTCTTATGTGTCCCATCTGGAAGTATCTTATTTCCGATAAC
>JAXEIW010000025.1:0-2892 GCA_034101885.1 Clostridia bacterium
AAAAATATGTCATACAAATCCACTGAGGCATTGTATACAAAATCGTCACGCCGTCAAGTGACTTTCGCGGCATAAACGCTACTTTTGTAAAAAAATTGACTTATGCAAAAAAACTTACACAGATTACTTGACAAACCCAAATTAAAAAACATACTTTAAAAATAAAGCCTTTTGTAATAGAATAAAAATAATATTACAGGAGGCTTTTTCTACCCTTACCGTCTAAATATGTTTATACCACTTTTTTTCTTAAATTTATAACTATATTTTGCCATAAAAAACCGACATTCCGATTGTTAGATTTTTAGGTCTAACTTTTGGGGGCGGTTTACTTTTTTGTATGAGATTATTGAAACATCCCCTTAAATGACTTTGTTACTTGTAAAATAATGTCTACTGAACAAATGGTCTTGCGAAAACATTTGTGTGAATTTTTCAATTTCACACCTAAAAAAAGCATTAAAATAGTGTCTGTAGTTGTAAGGGTGTTATTTTTGCACAATAAAAATCATAATATAATAATGGTGATGATATGGAGGAGTATAAAATTGAATGTTATATTACTAAAAAAAATAGTACATCTGTTTTGTTTGAAAATTATTTTTCGGATAGAAAAACCTATGATAAATGGGCAAAAGAAACAGAGGAAAGAGCGTTAAGTGAGTTTTATAATAAAAAAATCAGAATAGTTGCAAGAAATACTTGAAAAATAACGTCAGCTGCGAAAGAATGATTTTATCATAATAAGCGGCAGTCGTTTCCTTTTAAGGGAGGAACATAGAATGAAAGTAGCGGCAGCATATATAAGAGTATCAACTGATGACCAGATCGAGTTTAGCCCGGACAGTCAGCTGAAAGCATTGAAAAATTATGCCGAAAAAAATGAAATACTGTTACCAAGTGAATTCGTTTTTTTGGACGAAGGTATCAGCGGTAAAAATACCAAAAAAAGACCGGCATTTAATAATATGATTGCTTTAGCAAAAACAAAACCTAAGCCGTTTGATGTTATATTGGTCTGGAAATACAGCAGATTTGCAAGGAATCGAGAGGACAGTGTTGTATACAAATCAATGCTGAGAAAAGAGTTAAATATTGATGTTGTTTCAATCAGCGAGTCTGTAGGTGATGATAAAATGTCGATTTTGTTTGAAGCTATGATTGAAGCAATGGATGAATACTATAGCATTAATCTTGCGGAGGAAGTTAAGCGAGGAATGACGGAGAAAGCGAAAAGGGGAGGGGTATTATCTATTCCGCCGTTCGGCTATACCGTAAAAGATGGCCGGTATATTATTGTTCCTGATGAGGCGGAAGTTATTCAAAAAGTATTTAATGATTATAATACAGGGAAAGGGTTTTTGAAAATTGCCAAGGAACTGAATTCGATTGGTATCAAAACTCACAGAGGAAATAAAATAGAAAACCGGACAATTGAATATTGGTTGAATAATCCGGCATACATAGGTCAAATACGTTGGAATCCTGATGGTGCCTTATCAAGAAATTATACAGCGAAAACAGCTATTGTCGCAGACGGCACACATAAACCGATTATAGATGCAGATACATGGAATAAGACTCAGGAACGACTGAAATCTCAAAAGGATAAGTATTGTAAATATTTCACTTCTGAAAGAAACAATTTATCTCATTGGCTTGTCGGTATAGTTAGATGTGAAAAATGCGGTGCTACATTGTCAAACCAAGGCGGATATTTTGTGTGTTCAAAAAAGGGAAAAGGCTTATGTGAAGGGAATGGCTATATATCGGGACGAAAATTAGAAGGCATTATGCTATCACTTTTATCTGATGTCATGAGTTCTGATGTAGAAGTACAGCTTGTGTCGAGGCAGAATATTGAGCAACCTAAGGTAATACAGGAAACGCATAAGCTGTTAGATATACAAATAAAAAGACTTGAAATTCGTCTGAGCCGTGTACGTGCTGCATATGAAGACGGCATAGATACTCTTGAAGAATATAAAGCCAATAAAACAAGTATTATTTCAGAAATACAGAAGCTAAAAGATAAATTGGCTTGCGAAGAACAATCGCGGGCAGAAAAAATGAAATTGGTTGAAATTGACAAAACAAAATTTAAACGTTTGACGGATATACTAAAGGATGAATCTGTAAATAACAGCAAAAAAAATATAATAGCAAGAATAGTCTTTAAAGAAATAGTAAAAGGCGGTCAGAACGGAAAAACAATTAAGTGTATTTTTTGGGAATGAACTATCAAGCTTTTGTAATACGGTGGACCTAACGGTGAACTCGGTGCGTCCTTGAGATATTTGTCACAAAGATATATGATGCCGGATGACATTACAAAGGGATTACTTACCGATATAGGTATGTCGCGCCTGAAATGCTCCCACACAGGTCATTCGGCACCATAGCTGGAGGGTGTAAAATTAAGTGTGTAAGTTATAAAAAAATAACTTATGCACTTTTCTTTTTTTGAAAAGTGTGATAAAATAGAAAGGAAGAAAAAAATGGAGAATGTAGAAATGGCAAGAAAGAAAAGAAACCCTCAAGCTGTAGCGTTAGCACAGCAAATTATCTCACAATATCAACCTCAGAATGTAGAGGATATGGAGAATGCATTGAAAGACATATTTGGACCCATGTTCGAAGCTATGCTTCAAGGCGAAATGAATGCTCATTTGGGATATGAAAACAATGATCATGGAGCCAAGACAACTGCCAACAGGCGCAATGGTTACGGGCAAAAGACAATTAAAACAACGCGTGGAAATGTTGAAATAAATGTTCCTCGTGATCGTGATGCCAGCTTTGAACCAAAGGTTATTCCAAAGAGAGAAAAAGACGTTTCAGGAATTGAGAACAAGGTTCTTGCAATGTATGCCAGAGGTATGAGCCAACGTG
>JAXEIW010000026.1:0-11754 GCA_034101885.1 Clostridia bacterium
CACGCGCCAACTGCTTTGCAGTTGCGCAACTCGCATAATGCATTGCCCCCTTTAGACTATGCTCTTTGGTTGGGCGGTTCAAGTTTTGCGTTCTTTTTTAGACAACAGTCAAGGAAGTTTAGTTGAATTGTTTAGCTTTTATGAAAATAATGCTGCTAACACACAGTGATAAACAATAATTTATACCTGAATAGTAACCATTTAATTTTTTATGTTAAAAAAACGCTTATGTGATTAAACACTGTAAGCGTTTTTTAATAAATAATTTAAAGCAAAATAATCGAATTTTTTTTACATTCCTCAATCATTTCTTCCGGCCATATTGAAACCTGAACCTCACCGATGTGAGCTTTTTGCAAAAGCAGCATACAAATTCGTGACTGTCCTATTCCTCCGCCGATGGTAAGAGGGAGTTCATCGTTTAATATCATTTTATGGTATTTGAATTTTTTTCTTTCCTCGTTATGACATATTTTAAGCTGTTCCTCCAGAGCTTTTGCGTCTACTCTTATACCCATAGAGGATACCTCAAATGCACATTTTAATATATCGTTCCAAAAGAGTAAATCTCCGTTTAAGTTCCAGTCGTCATAATCGGCGGCTCTTCCGTCATGCTTGATACCGCTTTTCAGTACACCGCCAATTTGCATTAAGAAAACTGTTTTGTGTTTTTTTACAATTTCATTTTCCCTTTCCTTTGGAGTTAAATCGGGATACATATCCTCAAGCTCCTGAGAAGTAATAAAAAATACATCGGAAGATATTTCTGTAGTTGTACATGGATATATTTCCTTGACTTTTTCGCAGGTATCGGAAACGGCTTTGGCAATTTTCTTAACCGTTTCTTTTAAATATCCTTCATTTCTGTCTTCTCTTGTTATTATCTTTTCCCAATCCCATTGGTCGACAAAAACAGAATGTAAATTATCAACATCGTCATCTCTTCTTATCGCATTCATATCGGTGTATATACCGCAGCCCGGCTCGTATTCATAACGATACAGTGCCATTCTTTTCCATTTTGCAAGTGACTGAACAACCTCACATTTGCGTTCATTCATTTCCTTTACGGTAAAATCAACCTTCCTTTCAACTCCGTTCAAGTCATCATTTATGCCGCTCTCCTGTGTAACGATAATAGGGGCGGTTATTCTGTCAAGATTAAGTGCCTGTGACAAAGCTGACTGAAAAGTATCTTTAATAAGCTTGATTGCCTTTTGCGTTTCTCTTAACGACATTGTAGATTTGTAGTTTTGCGGAATTTGTAATCCTTTCATGTTAATCCTCCATTCTGCCGCCATGCGGCGGCACAAATCATAACGAGGAAAAGAAGCAAGCAAGATTACTCTTTTGAGGAGCGCCGACGTATGTTCAGTGAGAGTCAAAATCTTTGATTTTGCTACTCGAACTAATGCAACGCAAAACGTAGGTTTTGCTATTGTATTGATACTTCAAGCTCCGATAAAGATAATATGTGCCGATTATATTTCTGTTATCTTGCAACTGTTTATCCAATAATATACGGCTCTCCGTCAAATTTTGTCCAGTCAACCAACGCTTTCATGTATTTGCCGTATTTTGTTGTTAATTCTCTTTGAGCTTCATCAAATTTTGTGATTGGATATATTTTAGTCGGAACAGTCTTATAATTCCATGTTCCGTCGCTAAGCATTTTTATTGCATTTTGACAGGACGAAAGGAGTAAATCCCATTCCCTCGGATGTGTACTCAAGCAGTCAATTGCTTTAACATTTAGCTGCTGAACATCAACAAGTCTTTTTTCTCCCGTATGATATGCGCCAATCGCAAGCTGACCGCACATTGCCGTAATATTAATTGCGAGATCAAGGGATTCATTTGTTTCGGCCCATTCCATTACCAACGGGAAACCACCCGACTGTGCCCATGTTCCCGAACTTTGCGTTGAGCATATATTCAGTATTTCTTCGGGAGTATATACCTCTTTTGCCCCATACTTTAATGCGTTCTCACGGCATTCTTTTCTTATGTCAATACCGACAACCTCCGCACCGCGTTTTGTTAATAAACTTATAGCGCCGCAGCCCATATATCCGCAGCCGACTACAGCAACTTTGTCGCCAACTACAGGGATTCTGACCTTGCTTACCGCACTTACAAGACATCCCAGGGGTTCGGCAACGGCCTCCTCATCCTTAACATTGTCGGGAATTGGAATTAAATTCTTCTCGTCTGTTACACTGTATTCTGCACCACCGTAAAACGGACCGCTTACTCTGTCGCCGACCTTAATCTTTTTTACGGCATTTCCTACTTTGTATACAACCCCTACCGGTTCATGCCCGAAGGACATATCTTTTTCGGCATTTTCCCAGTCATAATGTTCAGATCTGCAAACACCGCAGTATTTGAGCTTTACCATTACATCACTGTCCTTTTCGATTTCAGGCATATCTACTTCAATAATTTTGCTTTTTTGAGGTCCTTCCATTATTAATTTTTTCATTTTCATAAATATAATCTCCTTTCATGACTCAAGACATAAATAAATTATTTATGAGCTATTTATTTTTTTTATATATGCAGTATATCACCTTGATGAATTTTTGTGAATGTATTATTACAATTAAAATATTGACAATTCAGACTTTTTATGATATATTCTTTTTAAAGAAAGTGAAAGAAGGTTTCTTCATGAATGTACAATTTTGTAATAAGCTGCAAACTCCGATAAAGTGCTGTAAAATGCATTCGCATGGATTTTGGGAGATAATACTGCATTTAAGCGGCACTGTCCTTTCTGTTATTGATGGCAAACAATACAGTATTACCCCGGGAGATATTATGATTATACCGCCGAATGTAAATCATGACGGTAATTCAAATCTATACTATACCGATATGTATGTTCAGGCTGAAAATATAGACTTTTCCGATGTAACGGTAGTACATGACTATGACGGAAGCGTTAATTTGCTGATGAATATTTTACATAAAGCGTATATCGAAAAGGAGAAAAATTACAAACAGATTTCTGACAGTCTTTTTGATTCGATTTGTCAGTATTTATATAAATATTCAGAAAAGAATTACAAATATGATTTTGTAAATGAATTAAAAAACGATATATATCAAAATCTTGCAAACAGCGAATTTTCAATTACTAAAAATGTAAAAAAAATGGGATTAAATATAGATTATGTTAGAAGATGCTTTAAGGAAGAAACAGGGAAAACCCCTCTTGAATATCTAACCTATCTTCGTATAAATTATGCGAAAAAACTTCTTTTACAAGAAACGTTTGTCAGTGTTTCGGATGTATCCGAAAAATGTGGATTTAATGATCCGTTCTATTTTTCGAAGGTTTTTAAAAACCATTTAAATATCTCTCCGGCAAACTACAAAAAACAGACAAAGAAAACAGCATTTTAATACTGTTTTAGGTGTGAAATTGAAAATTTCACACAAAGGGTTTCGCAAAACCATTTGTTCGGTACAAATTATTTTAATATTTATTGAAATTTTTATTGATAAGAAAAAATACCAATGAATTGAGCCTTCTTAGGGAGATTGATAAGTGCAGTATTTATCAATCAACCCCCAAAAGGCTCACAAAGCTTTTCAGAGTTTTTATATCATAAAATATCAATACATAACATCGGACCAAAAGGCTTTTGAAGAGGAGGCAAGATGCATTGCTATTATAATAAACAAGGCTTCGAAAAGCAGCAGTATATTTCTTGTGCCCCATTCGTAAGGAATACTGAAGTCCATTCTTATCAGGAAGGTATACAGCAGAGGAAGAACCAAAGAAACAACGGATATTATTATGAATTTTCTGACGACATAGCTCTTGTGACCAAAGAAATTAAGACCGAGCTGTATATACAAAACTCCTTGTATTATACTGAATAATACCGCAAACAAGTCATATGAATTCCAAATTAAGTAGTTAAAAACATATGCGTTGTTATATTGAAAAAGATAACATTGACTTGTTGCTTCGTCAATCTGAGCACGCAGAGCGTCATTTGCAAAAATTCTCGGAATTGACGCTGTCAGCAGAGTCGAAAAGGAATTATCCTTAAGAAAAGGAAATATCCATGTATTTGCCAAAATGTAGCATACTCCTATTATTATGAAAAAATATTTCAAAATTGCGGCTTTTGGAAATTTTGAATTGCTTGAAAGCATAATTAAAGGTATAATTACAAAAATACAGCGCTGAATACAGTATACCAAAGAAGAAATATTAACCTTGTCATTAAAGTGAAACAGTGATATTAAAAAATCTATAAAATTAATTTTAAAATAATATAAACCAATTAACAGGGCAACACCCAGACAAATATCAATCAAAATACGTTTTAAGTATGGTGAAAACATATGATACCTCCAAAATTATGTAATTAAAATTATATTTATACAGTGTTAAACCCGAAGTATTAACTCCGGAAAATTCCCCCGTCCCTTTGTAAAGGACGGGGCTTCTTTGTTATACGAAAGTAATAACATTGTTTTAAAATCCGTTTTGTATTAATATTTTCGAAAGCTCGAAAGCAGACAGAGGAGATTTTGCAATTGCAATATCCTCGTTCTTTGCTCTTAAAATGACTCCCTCGTCGGGATCAAAACCTTCGCAGATAATAATACATCCGGCTTCGGTAAGAGAAGCTACCGCAACTATGTTAATGTTGCTTTGTATGGTAATCCAAACGTTGTCCTTCTCCACCTTGCTCATGGCAAGACTCAAAAGATCGCCTATGTAACAACCGTCAAGCTCTCGGTTTTCGTTGCCGGAAAGAAGACTTAAGCCTGCTATACTAATCAAGTCCTTTAATTTCATTATCTGTTACCCCCGTTCTTATTATCGGATTTTTGTGTGTGAGATTTGTCAAGCTGAACCATTTCGTCAACCAAAACGCTTAAGCATTCGCGAAGCCTGAATATGCAGTCGGTTTCCTGTGCGTGACCTCTTACAATATCTTCGGCAAGAGAACGGCAGCTTGGAGAACCGCATGAACCGCAGTCAAGCTTGGGAAGTCTATCGTATATTTCTTCAAGCTTAACCATTTTTTCCATGGCAACATTAATATCCTTATCAAGATTCATTATGGGACGATAAATTAAAGGCTTATCCCAATGAGATATTATATCACTGT
The DNA here is from genome assembly GCA_034101885.1 of Clostridia bacterium. GTDB lineage: Bacteria > Bacillota > Clostridia > UBA1381 > UBA1381 > RGIG1988. The sequence continues at coordinate 5,142 of JAXEIW010000026.1, forward strand.
TAAGACCTGTTTTTTCATGTTCCAGGGGTTTGCATATTCTTTTAAGCCTTGAACAGGCAACAAAGCTGTTTTCAGCCGTCAGAGGACCGCCGACACAGCCTCCTGTGCAGGCAAGAGCTTCTACATATTCAATGTCATTGAGTTTTCCATCCTCTATATCCTCGAAAACCTGAATTACATTTTGAATACCGTCTACGGCAATTTGCCTCTCGGCTCTTGAGGCTATTGCCTCTCCGCCCGGTACAGCCCAAAGTATTCCGTCTTTTCCTGAAAAGGAAAGCATTTCTATATCGTTTTCGTCTATCTTGTTTATTGTCTGTGCCAGCTTAAGGTAAATGTCCTTCATAGACAGTACTGCGTCCACATTTGATATGTTAACATTTGACGGACTCCGTGTTTCGGTCACCTTTGCAGCGCAGGGAGATATAAAAATTATTCCTATTTCATCGGGTGAATATCCTGATTTTTCTGCGGCTTCCTTACGCGCTTGAGTTGCCGCAAGCTCCATGGGAGCCCTAAGAGGAATAATATTACCTATTAAATTCGGAAAACGTATTGCTATTAATCTTACAACAGCAGGGCATGCCGAAGATATTGTAGGGGAGAGAAGCTCACCCGATGCTATAAGCTTTCTTGTTTCCTCGCTTGCTTTCTGAGCGCCGCGCGCAACCTCAAAAACATCATCAAACCCGATTTTTTTAAGGGATGTAAGCATTAAATCTATATTCTCGGTTTTTGAAAATTGGGCGCAGAAAGCCGGTGCAACAAGCGCCACGGTATATTTGTAATTTTTAAGTATATCAAAACTGTCTGTTACAGCCTTTTTTGCATGATAAGGACACACTCTGATACATTCGCCGCAGTCAATACAGCGTTCTTTTAGAATTTTTGCCTTGCCGTTTTGTATGCGTATTGCCTGCGTGGGACAGTGTTTCAGGCAATTTGTGCAGCCTTTGCAGGCGTCTTTATCGAGTGTTACAGAATGCCAGTAATTTTCTGTCATATATGATGCACTCCTTTTATTTGCGCGTACGCTAATTTTGTGAAGTTTGTGTATAGAAAATCAATTCCACAGTTGTTCCCTCGCCTATTTTTGTTTTTATATTCATTTCATCGGAATATTTTTTCATATTCGGAAGTCCCATCCCGGCGCCGAAGCCCAATTCTCTGACCTTGTTGGATGCCGTTGAATATCCCTCCTGCATAGCCTTGTCAATATCTGCAATTCCGGGACCGCTGTCCTTTAAGACAGCAATTATTTTGCCCGGCTCGATACTGACGTCTATATAACCGCCGTTGGCATGAATAACCATGTTTATTTCGCCCTCATACATGGCGATTGCGACTTTTCTGATTACTGTCGGGTCAAAGCCCAATTGTGTAAGTGATTTTTTTACTTTGCTGGAGCAATCGCCGGCAAGAGTAAAATCACTGCCGTCAACAGTGTAATGCATTGTCAAAGCGTTCATAGCATTATCCTTTCCTACGGTATACGACTATCTATTTTACCGTATATATAAAAAGCATTATTTTGTGCTGCCCAATCCACCGGAATAGAGCAGACCGCAGGCTTTATATAAAGGAAAGTCTGTTGTCATCAATGTCATATCCTTCATTTTTGCCATTCCCACAATGGAATCCTCCGGTTCTTTTCCTCTTACGAATACAATGGTTTCAATGTCCATCATTTCTGCCGTTCTTATAACCTGTGGATTGATAAGACCGGTAAGTAACAGTGCCTTGTCCTTAACAAAGGCAAGAACGTCACTCATAAGGTCGCAGCCGCAGGCGGTGTTCACCTCTTTGTCAAGAAATTCCTCACCTGTCAGAACCTTGGCGTTTAAAATGCTTTGTACTTCTGAAAGCTTCATAATAATCCTCCATTCTTCCGCCGCCGGGCGGTATAAACAGCGGCGAAAACAGAAGTTATGCACCGCTTATATTTTGCGTTGGTTTTAAACATAAATTATTTTATTTCCGGCTGATTTATATAATCTGTTTTTAACGGTAAGACCGTAATCATCTTCAATTGTGAATTCGGCGTATACAATATCTATATTGTTTTCGTCAAATTCTCTGAGCATTTTGAAAAGATTTTGAGCATATTCCTCGTTGCTGCTGCCTGCGTTAATGATCAAATCGGCATTGTATGATGATTCACCGAGAGTCAGTACACCGCATCTTTTATCGCTGTTTTCAGAAAGAAGCTCATTTATTTTTTCTCTAACCTTGTTCACTTCACCCTCAACAACCGTAACATCTGCGTCTGGAGCATAGTGTTTGTATTTCATTCCGGGACATTTTGGTTTTTCGTTTTTTGAAATACTTTTTAAAATGTGCTTGTCCACTACTGCATTCGGCAGTATTTCTCTGATTTGAGAAAGTGTAATGCCTCCCGGACGAAGAACAAGCGGTGTATCTCCGCTCATATCTATTATTGTTGATTCTACTCCAACCGCACAGTCGTCCCCTTCGATTATCGCATCTATTCTGCCCATCATATCGGCAATGACGTGACGAGGAGTGGTAGGGCTTGGTTTTCCCGATAGGTTTGCACTCGGAGCGGCAATGGGAACCCCGGACGCTTTTATCAATTCGCAAGCTGTTTTGTCAGAGGGTATTCTTACGGCAACGGTGTCAAGACCTGCTGTAACGGTATCGCTTATTTTTTTTGATTTTTTTAATATTACCGTTAATGGACCGGGGGAAAAATGTTTGAACAGCTTTTCAGCTCCTTCGGGAATTTCCGATACCGCTTCTTTTACCGATTCCACATCGGCAAAATGAACTATAAGCGGATTATCCGACGGCCGTCCCTTGGCTTTGTATATGTTTTTGCATGCATCTTCATTAAATGCATTTGCACCAAGACCGTAAACCGTTTCTGTGGGAAATGCAACCAGACCGCCATCGGCAATAATTTTTCCGAGTTTTTTCATTTCCTCATGGTTTATATTGTTTTTGTCAATTTTAACTACCAGTGTGTTCAAAATAATTCACCTTAATCTTGTATACTGCCGTTTTACTGCGGCTAAAACTTAACATGGAATAATACGGCAAGATATGCCGTTTGATTTTTCCGTTAATCAGAATTTACATTTTTCGAGCATTTCGTGTTTTAAATCCCACAGCTTTTGAGACATATCAACATAGTATGTGTGTGGATTTTCAAAACGCTTCACCTCATCCCAAAGTCCGTCAACCTCCATGCTGCAGTATTCACGCAGAACGGTCAGGTCGGGAACCTTGTATACCTGTTTGCCGTTTTTGAAGATTGGCTTTAACAGGGGACGGGAATAGAAGTTGGTTACCGTTTTTCTTTTCCATGTGTGTTCGGGATCAAAGATTTCATAGCTATCCGAATCGATGACCTCGTCATTCAGTGTGATTACATCTGCAATTGCCTTTGATGTGTCGCTTGAATATAATCTGTATACCTGTTTAAATCCGGGAGTGGTAATCTTTGTAACGTTTTCGCTTATCTTTATTTTTGGAATTATATTTCCCTTTTCATCCTCAACGGCGGCAAGCTTGTAAACTCCTCCGAAGACCGGAGAGGATTTTGATGTGATAAGTCTTTCGCCTACACCGAAGGAGTCGATTTGAGCCCCTTGTAAAAGCGTATCTCTTATTATATATTCGTCTAAAGAGTTTGAGGCAACTATAGCACAGTCATGAAAACCGGCTTCATCGAGAATTTTACGGCATTTTTTTGAAAGATAGGTAATATCGCCGCTGTCAATTCTTACGCCTTTCGGACGGTAGCCGTTGGGAACAAGGTAATCGTTAAATACCTTTATCGCATTGGGAAGTCCCGATTTCAAGACATTGTAGGTGTCAATAAGCAGTGTGCAGCTGTCGGGATAATTTTTTGCATATGCCAAAAAAGCATCATATTCGCTGTCAAACATCTGAACCCAGCTGTGAGCCATTGTACCCAAAGCCGGAACAGCGTATAATATATCGGTAGCGGCGCAGGCAGTACCGACGCAGCCACCTATATATGCGGCTCTCGCACCGAGAATTGCCGCTTCGGCACCTTGTGCGCGTCTTGAACCGAATTCCATTACAGGACGCCCGTCTGCGGCTCTTACTATTCTGTTTGCTTTTGTTGCGATAAGGCTCTGATGATTTATAATTAACAACAGCATTGTTTCGACAAGCTGTGCCTGTACAACCGGACCTCTGACCGTTAAAACAGGCTCACCGGGGAATATGGGTGTCCCTTCGGGAACTGCCCATACATCACAGCTAAATTTGAAATTTTTAAGATATTCCAAAAATTCTTCGGAAAATATATTCTTGCTTCTTAAAAATTCTATATCCTCCGGAGAAAAATGCAGATTGTTTAGATATTCTATTACCTGCTCCACACCTGCCATAATAGAAAAGCCGCCGTTGTCGGGATTTTCACGGAAAAATACGTCAAAGTACGCAATCTTATTTCTCATGCCCTCCTGAAAAAATCCGTTTGACATGGTAAATTCATAAAAATCGGTCAGCATTGTAAGATTTGTATTCATAGTAATAACTGCAAGCTCCTTTCAGAAAACAAAACACGAACAGATACGTATTTAATTTTCCGTTTTAAAATGTATATTTGTGTAAATATGTCAAAAGTGCAGAACCGCAAAACAATTATAGCATTCTACACTTTGATTCAGTTTATTGAATTGAAATTTAAATTTCACGGTATCACTCTCGGTTATATAAAGAGCCCCATTTTAATGCTTTGTTTTTTCTGCCGAAATCAAAGTAATGTAAAGGTGGTATTTCTCTGAAATCAGAAGGAATTTCCGCCTCTGCGATAGCCTCCGGAACGTTTTGAATCATTGCTTCTTTTCAGAGCAAGCATTTTCTCGTCGCTGTCCTGCTTAAATTTGCTGAGCTTGTCCTCAAAGGACAGATCGGCATCATTTTTTGCACTCCAATCTATGTCGGCAGGACGGATATGAACCGGCTGCTTCGGACGAGAATCTGATTTTGAACGCCTTTTAGACTCGGATGCCTTCTTTATTGATAAGCTTATTTTGCCCTTTTCATCAATTTTAATAACCTTAGCCTTTACAACATCTCCGATTTTAAGATGTTCGTTTATATCGGTAACGTAAGAAGATGATACTTCGGAAATGTGAACCAATCCCACCTTATTTTCCGGAAGGGAAACAAATGCCCCAAAATTCATTATTCCCGAAACCTTACCTTCAACTATATTTCCAACTTCGATAGCCATATGTATTTTATATCCTCCCAAAGGTTAATTTATTCGTCTTCGCTTGTTACATCGATAAAAACAATTTCATCTTTTCTGATCATGCCAAGCTTTTCTCTTGCCATTTTTTCTATATATTCATCGGAATTGACGTTCTTTTTCAAATTGTCAATTTCATCCGCTCTTTTTTGTTCGTAATCGATTTGTGACTGAAGCTCCGATATTTTATCGGAATTTTCGCTTATTGCGGGCTGAAGCATGACACCTTTAACAAACATGAATGCCGCAATAATCAGGACAATGGCAATGGGCAGCTTAGATTTTTTTGCACGACGCTTTTTTTCTGACAGGTTTTTTTCCGGCAGAATTTTTCTCTCTGATTTTTCTTTCATTTGAATTACTCCCGTTAATATTAACTCGTATTTTTATTTTATGCCTTATCGACTTTATTTTACCTTTCAAAAAAATACCGACAGGCACAAAAAAACGTACTAATAAAATTGTATACAAAAAATGCGCCGGTGTCAAGAGTATTTTGAAAATAAAATTAAATATTTTGTAAATTATTTGAAAAATACCCATCAATATTTGTTTTATATGTTTACTTAGCAATGTAAAATACAGGATTATTCCGAGGAACAATCCCAGAAACATATACCAGCGCAGCTGAAAAGAATTGAATATGTAAAATGCCGAAACAATAACCGCACAGGAAAGTATGACAAAGATAATATCGAACAGAGATATAATTGATTTTTTCTTTGACAGAATACCGATTGTGTGAAAAAAATCATACAGTATTCCGGAAATCAAGCCTGCTGCGGCAGTTCCGAAAAAAGCAATTGTTTCGGCACAAAGATCAACACCCATTTAAAACCTCCGAAATTACTTAAACAGACGCTCGATAAAGCTTCCTTTTTTTGCTGTTGCCTTGGAATAAACAAGTGACGACACTCTGCCGTCCATGGAAAACTCGCCGGTATCGACATTTAGCTTGTTGATGTGGAGATTTTCGCCCTTAACGGTAAGCTTTCCGAGGTTGGTGAGAAGTATAATTTCGTTATCATTGAAATTATCAACGTTTTCAACTCCGGTAACGGACAGCTGTGCTCTGTTGTCAAGAGTCAGCTTTTGCGTGGGAATATTTTGTTTTGGGTAATTGTTTTTTTCGACGGTCATATAAATCCTCCATTCCGCCGCTATGCGGCGGCACAAATCCAACGTGGAAGAGACGCAAGCAGATCGTTCTTTTTCGGAACACCGACGTACTTTGTGTACTTAAAGTTCCGAAAAAGGGCGAGATGCGCCGCTTATCTTTCACGTTATCCCTCCTCTCCTTTTTACTTTTACACATAACAAATATCTGTACTCACCTCCGTTTTTATATTCAGTGCATTTTAA